>JAGDBE010000083.1 GCA_017959195.1 Clostridia bacterium
GCTGCGAGCGTTAAGAAAACAGTCCGGTGGACTGTTTTCAGTGAGCAGATGTGAGGCGCCTGCGCCGAGCAGGGCGAGTGCGAAGCACGAGCGTCCCTGAAGGTGCACCAACAAATAAACCATCCGTAAGGGTGGTTTTTTTGTTGGCAAACAGCGCCGAGAGGACTCGAACCCCGGTCGGGAGCCCCGACGGGCAATTACGCGGACAAAGTTCCCGAATTTTTATGCTTTTGTGCTCGCGAAGAGATTTTTACTTTATTTTTAGCAAAAAAGGAGCTCCTGCGGGCGTCGGGAGCCCCGACGGGCAATTACGCGGACAAGGTTCTCAATTTTTTATGCTTTTTATGCTCGCGAGATAGTTTTTATATTGCCATGTCCCAAAAATACCCCATGATAATTTGCATTATGCACATCAAAGGTTTATAATTAGGACAGAAACCAAAAGAACGGAGGGAAACCTATGGGAAAAGAAATAATCTGGAGATTTTGCGTTTCCGCCAATATCGTCCGCACACACACGGACGAAAACGGCGTTCTAAGATACGGCACAAAGGCGTTCACGGGCGGGACGAAAGTTTATATCAACGGAAAAGACCGTGAAGACAGCGACTTAATCGAAGTCGTAGGACTCAACCGTTTCGGAAGATTCGTCGTTGATTTTATTCCTGTTGAGTACATTGAAAACATCCGCGGGCAAAGATTGTATAAACCCAAGGTTTTGGAGATTATTTCCTACCTCGAAGCAATCGAAGGAGATACGTGGTGGGAAAATACCGTCGGGGACAGAGAAGAATCCCTTCTTATTGCCGAAAAACTGCGCGCAATGAAAACGGAGCCCGTTTAATAAAAAATCATTGAAAACCCTCTCAATTTGTGCTATCATAATAACAGTTGAAAACCATTTCAACAAAGAAAGGAAACACTGCTATGGGACTTTTCAATAAAGAAAACTGCTGCATTTGCGGCGGAAAAACAGGTTTGTTTGACAAAAAATGTATGAGCGGCAAAGTCTGCAAGGACTGCGCAAAAAAGATGTCTGTATGGTTTGACGACTACAAGGACGCTGATAAAGCGGCGCTCGAAGCGCAGATTTCCGCAAGAGAAGCGGACGCCGCAAATGCGAAAAACTATAATTTCTCCAAGATTTTCGGAGAATTCGGCGTCATTCTGATTGACGAGGAAAATAAGAAATTCATCGCGTTCCCCGACACGAGCACCGGACTTTTCGGAAAGCAGAGAACCGTAAAATCCCTTGACGACGTAATTGATCTGGGACCCGATATCATTGATTTTTCCATGGTTGAGGATTTTGAAATCGACATCACCGAGACGACCAACGAGGAAAAGCAAAACGTGAACGGAAGCATGCAGAGCTACAACCCTCCGCACATTATCTATATGGAGTCGTTCACCCTCAGAATGAAGATAAACCATCCCTACATTAAATCAGTTTACATTCCGCTGAATAGCGGCGCGGTGCAGATACGCCATATCGGCAGACGCTCGTGGACGAGCCCCGGAAAAAAGCTTGCGGCGCATCTTCTGAACCTCCCCGGACTTATAAAGGAAAACCAGGCGGCGGTTTATGACAACGACTCCCTGCTCCACACTTTCCTTCGCAGCGAGTACGATATGCCCGACTACTCATACGGCTTTAAGTGCACGCCCGAAAACTGGGACGCCATCAGAAGATATCAGTACTATCTCGCCATGGCGCGCGAAATACAGACCATCATCACAGGAAAATCGGAATAACCCGATAAAAATTAATTGCCGCCTTTTTAAGGCGGCAATTATTGATTTTTTTCCTTTTTTGACGTATAATTCAGTTAATAAAGTATTTGGAGCATAAAAATGGACTTTGTGGAACTTTTTGCAAACGACAGAAAAGGCGTTTTCGAGATGTCGGAGATGGCAACGTCTATTCTGCGGGAATATTACGACAAAATCGTCGGAAAAGCGCAGAACGACTATATGCTTGACATGTTTCAGTCGGAATCGTCGATAAAAAAGCAGATAGAAAACGGATACCGCTACTTTTTCGTAAGAAAAGAGGGTGAAAACCTCGGTTTTATCGCCTTTTACCCAAAAAAAGACGCGATGTATCTAAGCAAATTCTACCTTTACAAAAAAGAGCGCGGCAAGGGCTGCGCAAGGGAGATTCTGAATTTCATCGCGGAGAATGCGAAAAAGGAAAATCTATGCGCAATCGAGCTCAACGTCAACAAAATGAACGAAACGCGCTTCATTTACGAGCATCTCGGCTTTAAAATCATCCGCGCCGAGAAAAACGACATCGGAAACGGCTATTTCATGGACGACTACGTCTACCGCCTGGATATATGAGATTATTATCGTTTGAGGTGAAAAAATGACAGTAAAACTCTTTTTTCAAGCAATTTTGAAGATAACTTTCGGTTTTCTCATCGTCTGCGCGCTGCTTTTCGTGCCCGCGGGCACGCTTGACTTCGCACAGGCATGGCTTCTTCTGGGAATTCTGTTTGTCCCGATGTTCTGCGCGGGAATAGTTATGATGATAAAGAATCCCGCGCTTCTCAAAAAGAGACTGCACGCAAAAGAAGAGCAAAACGAGCAGAAAGCCGTGATAATTCTCAGCATGATAATGTTTATCGCGGCTTTCGCCGCCGCAGGGCTTTGTTTCCGCTTCGATTTTCTCATGCTTCCGTTTTCCGTAAGCGTTGCTGCAAGCGTTATCTTTCTTGCCGCCTATATTCTCTACGCGGAGGTGCTCCGTGAAAACGTGTATCTGTCGCGCACGATTGAGGTACAGGAAAATCAGAAGGTCATCGACACCGGACTTTACGGAGTTGTGCGCCACCCGATGTATTTGAGCACGCTTGTTTTATTCTTAAGCATGCCTATCGTGCTCGGCTCGGTCATATCGTTTATCATTATGCTTTTCTATATTCCCATTATCGCTCTCAGAATAAAAAACGAGGAACAGGTCCTCGAAAAGGGGCTTGACGGTTATTCCGAATACAAAAAGCGCGTGAAATACAAGGTTGTTCCTTTTATTTGGTAACAAAAAAAGCACTTACTTCCGTAAGTGCTTTTTAATTTTCCTTGTATCAGAAGTTTTTCCAGTTCTCGCAGAACGGTTTACATTCCGCAAGGTCGAGCAAAAACAGTTTATACTCTTCGCCTGTGCCGTCCATTTCAACGGTATCGGTCATTTTGGGGTCATTTATGATTTTGACGTCGGTAAGAACGCCTTTATCGAATCTTGCCGCAACGAGACAAACGTTTTCGGGAACGTTCGCGGTTATATAGATAAGCTCGGAGCCGAGCGCGCTTCCGATAACAACCGTGCGGAACGCCTCGGTATAAGTGCCTTCAAGCTCGATTATGCCGATTTCGTTAAGTATTCTGCCGCCCATATGGCTTACGAGTTTTCCGCCCTCGCTTACCTCTATCGTGCCCTTGTTGTGGATGACGCCGTTCATGGTCGTTGCGAGCGTGCCGCCCTCCTGCACTAATAGGTATCCTTCGCTGTCGAGGGAAGCTTCAAGAATACCGCCGTCGGCGATTATAAGGCAGTTCTGTTCGGAGAGAATGACTTTGCCCATGGTCGAAATTTCGCCCGTAACCGTAATATCGCCCGTAAGGCGGACCACGGTATCCATATTTCCGTCAACGTGCTCGCCCGCAACGGTTCTGTCCTGTCCGAAAATGGCGGCGAGTTCTTCGTAGGTTGACGCCTCGCGTTCAACATAAATATTTATATCGTCCCAGTTTTCAAAACGCGTCGTCTGGCCGAGTTCAGCCATTACCCTTTCTATCATTCGGTCAACGTCCGCCGGCATCACGTCGGGGGCCGCCTCGTACAGAAGCACGCTTCCGCGTCCTTCTACCGTGCCTTCGTTTTTGAACCACAGTTCGTTTCCGACACAGCCGCAGTTGAATTCGCCGTCAAGGACCAGCACTCCGCCCGGCGCGTTATGGAGAGTGGAGCCGAAACGGCTTGAAATTCTCGCGCCGTCGGGTATGGTTATCGTTCCGTTGTTGTATATTTCGCCGCCCTGTCCGGAAGCGAAGATTCCGCCGTCTTCAACGTCAATTTTACCGTTATTGGTGATGCAGGCAGCGAGCATACCGCGGTTTTTAACCAGAATATAGCCGTTATTGGTATCAAAATCCAGGTCGAGCATTCCGCCGGCTTCCAGAATAAGCGTTCCGTTATTTATGCATTTGCCGTTCGGGAGAATCGGGTCGTCCCAGTTGCCCTCGAACGTCGCCCATACGCTGCCGAGCGCGCCGTCGCCGCAAAGCGTGAGGGTTACGCCGTTTTCAACCGTCATTACGGTTTCGCTGTAATAGTTTATTTTGTCTGCGCCGTAAGTTATGGCGCAATTCTTATCCACGGTGAAGCTTTGAGTTATGTTTATGGCGTCGACGACTTGCGTCATATTGAGCGCGGAAATGAGTTCATCCTGATTTGTCGCTTCAAGCGTAAGGCCTGCTGCCGAAACAGGTATAACTGCGATAACAAACAGCATACAAATCAAGAAAAGCATGAATAAATTCTTTTTCACTTTCTTTTCTCCCTCCGGTCTGTATTTGGTTGCCGTATATATTATATAACACAATATAAATTTTTTCAAGCATATAATTTTATTGCCCGTTTTACGCCCGCAATCAATGTTGACAAAATTTGCGGCGTATGGTATTATTTTTATGTATTTTATTAGTTTGGAGAGGGATATATGAAAGAATTATCAATGGTGCTCGTAGGCTGCGGCGAAAGAGGCAGCTGTTATATGAACGCGGTAAAGTCCATGCCCGACAAATTTTCGCTCAAAGCGATTGCCGAGCCGAATAAAGAAAGAAGAGAATATTTCAGGGACACCTTCAACGTGCCCGCGGATATGTGTTTTGAAAGCTATGAGCAGCTGCTTTCGCTTCCGAAGCTCGCAGACGTCGCAATGATTTGCACGCAGGACAAAATGCATTTTGAGCCCGCGATGATGGCGATAGAGAAAAAATACGATCTTCTTCTGGAAAAGCCGATTTCGATAAATCCGAAGGAATGCTTCAAGGTTGCGGAAGCGGCGAAAAAGAACGGCGTGCGCGTTTTGGTGTGCCACGTTTTAAGATATTCGCCTTTCTATAAATTCATAAAGCGGTTTTTAAAGAGCGGAAGACTCGGCGAGGTCATTAACGTTAATCACACCGAAGGCGTGGGAAACGTTCATATGAGCCACAGCTACGTAAGAGGAAACTGGAGAAGAGAGGACGAGTCCTCCCCCATGATTCTCGCAAAATGCTCGCATGACGCCGACCTTATGCTCTGGCTCCTCGAAGAGCAGTGCGAAAAGGTCCAGTCATTCGGAACGCGCTCGTATTTCACAAGCGAAAACGCTCCCGAAGGCGCTCCGGCACGCTGTCTCGACGGCTGTCCGCATAAGGATACCTGCTTCTACTACGCCCCCGCTTTATATAAACTCGACACCGCCGAAGTAAAGCATTTCAGAACGGTTGTGGCAGGCAATTTCACTCCCACCGACGAGGAAATCGACGAAAAACTCAAGACCTCGCCTTACGGAAGATGCGTTTACCACTGCGATAACGACGTTGTGGACCACCAGACCGTAAATATGCTGTTCTCAAACGGCAAAATCGCAACGCTTACGATGTCGGCGTTCAATAAAGGCGGCAGATTTACCGTATTTATGGGCACAAAGGGCGAACTCCGCGCAAATATGGAAACCCAGTCGATAAGTTTTTACGATTTTGCGACAAGAGAGACCACAGAGCTTTATACATCCGAAAGCAATTTCGACCAGACCATCGGCGGCGGCCACGGCGGCGGCGACGCGGGCATAATGGAAGACCTTTACGAGATGATCGTAAACAACAACCCCTCCGACTCCATTTCCGACATATCCGTTTCGTGCATGAGCCACCTTATCTGCTTTGCGGCGGAGGAATCGAGACTTCTGAACACCGTCGTGAATATGAACTGGTACCTGGAAGCAATGGCGCTGTAAAAATAATAAAACGTAAAAAAAACACCGCAAAAGCGGTGTTTTTTATTCTTTAAATCAACTCTTAACCTTTCGGAAGAAGCGTTCTCATATCGTAGCAGAGGATTCTCGAAACTATTGCCGCGGCTTCGGAGCGTTTGAGCTTCGCTTCGGGGTAAAACGCGTAATATTCGTTGCTTCCTACCGCAATACCCCTTCTGTAAAGGGCGAGAATGTTGAGCGCAAACGCCATGTTTTCATCGACGTCGGGAATATCCGACAGCGGCACGTCGTCGTTGGGTACGTAATATCCGTCGTCGGCTCTCGAGAACAGATAAGCCATTTCGGCTCTGGTCGCGTCCTTTTCCCAGTTGAATACAACGTTTTTCTCTATGATTCCTTTTTCATAACAGTAATCGAGATAGGGCTGATACCACGTTTCAGGGTTGCCTGCAAATTCGTATTCTTCATCCTGCTGGTAAAGATGTACGCAGGCGGCGATTTTTACGAGCTCCGCTATGGTGATGTTGCCCTTCGGGTCGAAAATCGTGTCGCTCTTGCCGTTCATTATTCCGAATTCGTAAGCCGTAACGACGTAAGGATAGTACCACGCGCCCTTCGGCACGTCTTCAAACTGAAGTTCTATGTCGTCGCAGCCGCGGTATTCCACGCCGCAATCCTCGCAATATACAAGGTTGTTTCCGTAAACGTCCTTTTCAAACATGCTCTCCACAATGTTGGTATGCATTACGTCAAACCAGAAATTTTCGTCGCCTTTTGCAGTTTTTATTTTATCGTTAAACGCGTCTGTGTCAAAGCTGCACAGCACCGAAATATAAAGGAATTCCGTGCCCGCAAGCGCGTCTTTTCCGAATTCCGCGCCGTCGTCGGAGAACGAAAGCGAATAGAGGGATCCACAGTCCTTGAACGCGTTTTCACCTATCTTTTGCACCGTAGATGGCAAACCGATATATTCAATATTGCTGCCTTCGAAAGCGCCTTTGCCGATTTCCGTTATTCCCTCTTCAACATATACGCTGAGAACCGGCGTTCCCGCAAAAGCTCCGTCGCCTATTTTTGTGATTTTCTTGTCGCCTATGCTTGCAGGTATAAATAAAACCATGCCGTATTTTCCGGAAAACGAAACGAGCGTTCCGTTCTCGTCAACCACACAGTTTTCCGAATCCGCCTCAACGTAGTAAGCAAACGCTTCCGCGTCGTCCGAATCCGCAAAAACCGCCGCACCCGAGGCAAAAACTCCGAAAATAAGAATACAGGCAAGTAAAAAGCTGATTTTTCTCATAAATATACCTCTCTTTCACATTTTTTGCAGCAAATATACTATATTTCACTTAGATTATACTATTTTTTTCATATAAAGTCAACAATGATTAAATAGATTAAAACTGTTGACAGAAATGGATTTTTATAATATAATAATGATGTATTAATATGGATAAGTATCCGCAAGGATCTCTTATAATATTGAAGGTGGGAAAAAATGTCTAAAAATTTCAAGAAAATTTTAGTGTTTGTAATTGCAGCGACGCTCTTCACGGCAACTGCGTTTCTTTCCGCATACGCGCAGGAAGAAACAATCAGTGAAAGCGGCTCCTACACTTACAGCGGCACCGATCCCATTGTAATATCCGACGGAGTTGACGTTACGCTCACTCTTTCAAACGCGAACATCAGCAACGCGGACGGGGCGGCAATCAGTATCGGAACAAATTCCAACGTAACGATTATACTTGAAGGAGAAAACGTTCTTTCGGCAAGCAGTACGGTTTGCAGCGCGGGCATATTCGTTCCCCGCACCTCGGTTCTCACAGTAGAAGGAACAGGCTCCCTTGACGTTACGGGCGGTAAATACGGCGCAGGTATCGGTTCTTACGGAACAGGCATCAACGTTGCTCCCGAACTCCGACTTCAGTGCGGTGAAATCATCATAAATTCGGGAAATATCACGGCTCACGGCGGTGCGAACGGCGCAGGTATCGGCTCCGGCTATCACGTTGACGGATATAAAATAACAATAAACGGCGGTACGATTTACGCATACGGCACAAGCGGCGGCGCAGGCATCGGAACGGGTTACGGAACGAGCGGCGGAGCAGCGGGCGTTGCGGCAGTCGGAGATTACACTCCCGGCGAAATCACCATAACCGGCGGTAATATTTACGCGGCATCCTACGAGCTCGATTTTGATAATCTCGACTATATGGATCCCTCGACGTACAGCGGCGGCAGCCAGACGTTTGCCGCAGGTATCGGCGGAGGATACGGCTCGTCAGGCGGAACGATAAACATTTCCGGCGGAAACATCACCGCTGTCGGAAGCTGCGGCGGCGCGGGCATAGGCTCGGGACGCGGCACCAGCAAGGCTAAAAACTATAACGAAAATTCATTCTACGTTGATATTACAATTTCCGGCGACGCGAACATTATCGCCATCGGCGGAAACGACGAGAGAAACGATAAGGGCGGCGGCGCAGGCATAGGCTCCGGACGCGGAACGCATACCGGCGGAACCATATTGATTAAAGACGACGCATACGTTGTCGCAATTTCGGCTCCGTATGCCAACGCAATAGGATGCGGTGCGGAAAAGAACCCCGTTGACGGCTCTATGCCCGTTTCACAGTCGATTATCATTGACGAAGACGTAATACTCTACGCTCTGTCGTACGGCAATACGGGCATTGACGTAAACGCCGAATACTTGTATTACTACAATAATATAGGCTATGACAACAGCCTTTCTTCCACGCAGACCACAATAGGATACGTTCTTTACGACGTTCCCGCAAATTCCATTTCGCTCTGGGCAAATATGACGCTTCCCGACAGCGGAAACAGCGGAAATGAAAACGGCGATCCCGCTTCCGGCGGTACTTCGACAGGCAGCGGAGCGCCCGTATCGGCATCTGATCCTATAAGCCTTTCCAATGAGTACGCATATATATTCGGTTACGACGACCAGACCATGGCGGGCGATATGCCGATACTCCGCGGCGAAGCAAGCGCGGTTCTCTACAGACTCTTGAAGCAGAACGACCGCTTGAGCGGCTTTAACTACTCAAGAAGCAACGAACCCCTCTTCTCCGACGTTGACGGCAGATGGGACAGAAGCGCACTCGAATTTATGGCTTACCTCGGACTTTACGACGTTTCCTCGGATACGGTTTCACCCGACTCCCCCATCCTTCGCGGAGAAGCGTTCAAAATCTTTGCAGTAGCGCTTGAAATGACCGACGAACTGTCGCTTTCATACGAGGACTACGCAAATATGCTTATCTCCAAGGGCTTCGTACAGGGCGACGAAAACGGAAACATCAATATTTATAACAACATCACGCGCGCAGAATTCTGCAAGATTTATAATATGATGATCGGCAGAGACCAGTGCTCGCTTGAAGATGCAGACGGCAACGTCATCACACCCGAAACCTACGGATTTACCGATTTTGACAGCAGCGACTGGTACTATGAGATAATGCTCAAGGCGACGAGCGCCTACACAAACGGCAAGGTTGACCTCTCAAAGAGAGCGATAAGAAACGTTGTGGACGATTACGAATAATAATCAATAAATAAAAACTCCCGAAAGCAGTGCTTTCGGGAGTTTTTTATGCTTTTTTTCAGAACACAAACTTAAACGTGTTTTCCGCACTTCTCGGAACCTCGTACTGCTTCGGCAGTTCGGGGCCGCAGGAATGCGAGCCTATGCCTCGCATCGCAAGGTCGATGCAGACGTTAACAAAATCGTTTTCTTTAAGTTCAAACGAATGCTTCGTGTCTATAAGCTGCTTTGTCGTGAACGGATTTACCGAGAACGAAAACGGCTTTTCGGCGGTAACGGAAAAGAGATTTCCGACTTCAAGGAACTTGCTTGCAAAGTGGCTTCCCGACTCCTGAGGACGTACGTAATTCATATCGTAGTTTTCCTTCGCATTGCTCTCGTAATAGCCGTATTCGCATGCGACGTGCTTGTCGGAATAACTTTCAACGGGTCCGAATCCCACGTACGAGAAGTTCTGATACGCCTTGTCAACCGCAAATTCAAGACCTACGCGCGGCAGACTCTCGACGTAATCCGCAAACTTGTATTTTACCGAAGCGTAAAGCGAATTATCCTTTATTTCGTACGTCAGCTCAAAACTCAACGCCGGCATGAGACAGTTTGCCGCAAGAGCGCCGGTAAACTTGAAGTAATTTTCCTTCTTTTCGCATGAGAATATCTGCGGCTTGCAGCGGTCGATATGACAGCGGTCAATCCAGTGGCGGATTACGTGCCTGTCGTTGTCAATGTAACGCATAATGTTCAGACGCACGCGGTCCCGGAGGATTTCTTTTCCGTCAACTTTTATGGAGGTTATCTCGCCCGTGTGATCGTCGCATTCCATCGAAAGAACACGCGCCATTCCCTTCTTTTCGGGAATATTCACGTCAGTAATTTCGGATTTCGTCTTTCCGCCGTAAACCGCCTGCATTTCAAGCGCTCCCGACTTGAATTTTCTGTCGGGGGTTAAAAGTCCGTCTATGCAGAAGTTGCCGTCATGCTCCACTTCGCCGAAATCTCCGCCGTAAAGGAAGCCCTTTTCCGTCTTTATGGCGTGGTCCGCCCATTCCCAGACGAACGCGCCCATCATCTGCTCGTTTTTGTATATCATGTCCCAGTATTCCGCAATGTCGCCGCAGCTGTTGCCCATGGCGTGCGTGTATTCGCAGAATACGAAAGGCCTCGTTTCCTTCGGGTTGTCTATAACCTTTTCCTTAATCGTCTCGGGCGACGAGTACAT
Organism: Clostridia bacterium; assembly: GCA_017959195.1. GTDB lineage: Bacteria > Bacillota > Clostridia > Oscillospirales > CAG-382 > UMGS882. The sequence goes on from JAGDBE010000083.1 coordinate 10,787, forward strand.
AGCGCTCACCACGTCGACGAGGTCGGTGTAGTAGTATTTCGAATCGGCATTCTGCAAGCCCTCGTAGTGAACAAGACGCGTGTTGTCGCGTGCGTGCACGTATTTTGCACCGTCAAAGAACGCTTTTCCGAATGAACTCTCGTTGCCGAGCGACCACATTATAACGCACGCGCGGTTTTTGTCTCTCTCCACAAGCGATACGTGCCGTTCTTTAATACCGGGAGCAAAGAATTCGTTTTCTGCATACTCCTGCCACATGCCTATATCGTATCTTCCGTCGCGGCAGCATGCGCCGTGCATTTCGAGGTCCGCCTCGTCCATTACGTAAAGTCCGAGCGCGTCGCAGAGCAGATAAAACTCAGGTCTGTTCGGATAATGCGAGGTTCTCACCGCATTTACGTTCAATTCCTTCATAAGACGTATGTCTTTTACAATGTCGTCAAGACTTACCGCAGCCGCCGTTTCGCAGTTGAAGTCGTGCCTGTTCACGCCCTTTAATTTAACCGCTTTGCCGTTTATTCTGAATACGCCGTTTTCGGCGGAAACCTCGCGGAAACCGATTTTTTCGATAATTTTCTCTCCGCACGCCCTTATTTCGAGCGTGTAAAGCATAGGCTCTTCCGCCGTCCACGGTTTTACGTTTTCAACGGAAATTTTTCCGCATTCATGCGCGGGAACGGTGATTTTTGCGCCGTTTTCAAAAGTAAGGTCCGCGCTTACGGAACTTTCGTTGAAAAACGCCAGCTCCGCGCCGCCGGAAGTAAGTTTTGTCTCTATTTTGTAGTCGGTAATGTGGTTTTCGGGACGCGAAAGCAGATAAACGTTCCTGAAAATGCCCGAAAAACGGAATTTGTCCTGGCATTCGAGATAGGTCGATATGCACCACTTCAAAACGAGCACGTCAATTACGTTTTTGCCGCCGCAGACAAGCTCGGTTACGTCAAATTCGCTCGTGGAATGCGAAATCTGCGAGTAACCCTTGAATTTGCCGTTTATATAAAGATAAAACGCACTGTCAACGCCTTCAAAGTTGAGATAATACTTCTCCCCCTCCTTTTTGTCGAGGTAGAACTCGCGGCGGTAGTGCCAGCAGGGATTTTCGTAAGGCAGATTCGGAAGCATAACGGGAAAAGGATATCTGTCGTTGAGATACTGAATGCGGTCGTAGCCGTGCATCTGCACACACGACGGCACGGGAATTTCGCGTTCAAGCTCTTCTTCAAGCCTGAAATCCTCAACGTGCGAAAGCCCTTTTATGCCCCACATTCCGTCGAGGGATAAAAACCGCGAACTCGAAGACCTGTCGGTTATGCCGTGAACCGTCTTTATCTCGTCGTTTTCACCGAACGGAATGTAGTAGCGTCTGTGCTTTTCTGTTCCGATTCTGTCAAATTTTTCAAATTCTTTCATTGGATTTTCTCCTTGTTCTTATAATCAGCGGATAAAAACTGTTCCGCCCGACTGCCTTATCTTCATGCGGTGGCATGAACCATCTCCGAATACGCTCTCCATCGTCTTTGAGTACTCGTTTGCCTTGTCAAACGGCACAAACGCCAAAATCGTGCCGGCAAAACCGCCTCCGTGAACGCGTACCGCACCGGAACCGCACAGTATTTTTTCGGAAAGCGCAAGCGCAAGCGGAATGCTTTGATTTTCGGGCGTTTTGGTCGAATAAAGGTTCTGAAGCAGCGCGCCCGACGACCTTCCCGACTCGTTGACAAGCGTAAGAAACCGATTTACGTCGCCCGCTTTGAGGGCGTCGGACTCGTATTTCGCACGCTTTGTCTCGTCGAAGAAGTGAATGGACCTCAAAATCGCGCGGTCGGAAACGGTATTTTTGAGTTCGGGGATTTTTGCGTAAAATTCCGCTTCGTCAACCTCGCTCAAAACGTCTTTTCCGAAAAACTCGGCGACGCTTTTCATTTCGCTTCTTATGGCAACGTAATCGTCCGTCAGATTTTCGTGGCTGCTCTTTGTGTCGGTTATGCAAAGGGAATAACCGCATTTTTCCATGTCAAAGCCGATTTTTTCGATGGCCGGACTGTCGCTGTTCGCAAAATCTATCGAAACAAGCGAGCCGTATGAGCATACCGTCTGGTCGAGTAAACCGCAGCTCTTGCCGAAATAAACGTTTTCCGCAAAATGCCCGATTTTTGCGATTTCAAAAGGCGTGCTTTTGCCGGAATTGTACTGTACGTCGATTATAGTGCCAAGGAGCGTCTCAAAAGCCGCAGACGACGAAAGCCCGCCGCCGCGGATGACGTCTGACGACGAATACATGTCAAAACCCGATACCGAAACGCCTTTTTTTGCAAAGGCGGCGGCAATACCGCGCACGAGCGCCTGCGTGCCGTCGTCGGTCGGGGTGATTTCAAGGTTGTCAAGATTTATCTCGGCAAAATCGTATTCTTTCGACTTTACGCGTATAACGCCGTCATCATGAAACGAAACGACGGCGATGACGTCGCAGTTTACCGCGCCCGCAAGCACGACTCCGCGCTGGTGGTCGGTGTGGTTGCCGCCGATTTCCGTCCTGCCGGGAGCCGAGAAAACGCAAACGTCGCTCCGTCCCGGGAAAATCTCGGAAAAAGCGTTCAACGCCGAGACGTATCTCTCCTTCTGCCTTTGCAGAGTCTTTTCATCGCTTCCGTATAACTCGGCGAAAAGACTGTCTTTGCCGCCGCTTTTTATTACTTCAATGCATTTTGAAAGTTCCATATTATTTTCCTTTCGCAAATTTGCGCGCCGCTTTTTGCGGTATAAATTCAAAAATATTATATAGTTTTATGAGAGGTTTGTCAATAATCTGCGGGTCATTCAGTATGAAAAAACAGACAGCGGGAACTGAGAAGCCAGATGGGCGGCAGAATCGTAAACGAAATCGGAATAATAGAGCTTA
>JAGDBE010000084.1 GCA_017959195.1 Clostridia bacterium
AAATATAAAGGTATGGGCGACCACCGGTCGCCCGTTTTTTTACAATTTAATTTTTTGGGCGATCACTGATCGCCCCTACTTTTTTATGTTGACATTTTTGAGAATAGACGATATATCGTCCAAATGTGCGATATATAGACCTATAAACGACATCGAAACAGGATAAAATCGTCTTATAAGAAAACTGTTTCGGAGGGATAGAAATGAGCACAAGGGAAGCGGTAAGAGACAGAATATTGCAACTTTGCGAAGAAAAGGGTATGACTATGTACAAACTTGCTATGGAATCGGCAGTACCGCCGTCGTCAATTAAAAGCATAATATACGGTCAAAGCAGAAATCCCGGTATCGTCACGATAAAGATGCTTTGCGACGGTATGGGAATAACCCTGACCGAATTTTTCGACACCGAAACTTTCAGAAATCTCGAACAGGAGATATATTAAGGAGAAAAATGAACTATATAATTCGTCCCGAAAGAAAAGACGATTACGAGACGGTCGAAAACCTCGTTCGCGAGTCGTTCTGGAACGTTTACCGTCCGGGATGCAGCGAGCACTACGTTATTCACGTTCTGCGCGGCGACCCGGCATTCGTCGGTGAACTTGATTTCGTTATGGAGCAGGACGGCGAAATAATAGGACAGAATATATTTATGCGAACGGTCATAGACGCGGACGACGGCAGAGAAATACCGATTCTGACGATGGGACCTATCTGCATAACCCCCGAACTCAAACGCAAGGGTTACGGAAAAGCGCTGCTCGACTATTCTTTGGAAAGAGCCGCGGAGCAGGGGTTCGGAGCCGTGCTTTTTGAGGGCAATATCGGTTTTTACGGCAAATGCGGTTTTGACTACGCGAGAAAATTCGGCATACGCTACCACGACCTGCCCGACGGCGCCGACGATTCGTTCTTTCTCTGCAAAGAACTGATCCCGGGGTACCTCGACGGCATCACCGGCGTATATCAGACGCCGAAAGGTTATTACGTTGACGACGCCGACGTCGAAGCGTTCGATAAGCAGTTTCCCGAAAAAGAAAAACTGAAACTCCCCGGTCAAATTTTCGGGTAAGTTTCAGCAAAATTTTATAATAAATTTTTCCTATCAACCTCTTCACTATTCACTCTTACTTCTTACCTCAAAAATCCTGCGCAAAAGGAAAGAAAAGTTATGAGATAAGTGAATAGTGAATAGTGAATAGTGAAAAAGTAAAAATCCTGCTTGCGCAGGATTTTTGGTGGAGACAGTGGGGCTCGAACCTACGACCTCACGGATGTGAACCGTGCGCTCTGACCAACTGAGCTATGCCTCCGACGACCTCCCAATTATATCACACCAAGTTCGATTTGGCAATAGTTTTTTTGAAATTTGCCAAAAATCCCGAAAGGAGCGAAAAATGATAATCACCGTATCCGAAAACGCCGCCGCGTTCGACAGAATGTCGGACGTTTTGCAAGCTATAGGACTTTTTTCGGTCAGATCGGGCTACACGGCGGCGGCAAAGACGGCAAAAGAGTTTGGCGCAACGCTTGCGGTTATTTTTTCGACCTCGAAAACCGAAACCGAGGCAAATTCCGCCTGCCGAGCGATAAAAAATGCCGTCGGCGACATACCGATCATCTCGATTTGCGACATTTCTTCGGATATAGGTGAAAGACGTTTCAAAAACGTTCCCGAAAGCACGTCTGAGCTGACGCTTCCGTGCTCCGACGGTGATATTACCGACCTTTTGGAGCGTTACGTAAAAACCGACTTCGACATCGGCGACCTTCACATCGGCAAAAGTCGAGACGACGTTTATCTTCTTGGCTACAAACTGTCGCTGACGCCGACAGAACACAAAATCTTGCGTCTCGTTGCCGAACTTTCACCGACGCGTCTGCAAATGAAGTCTATAAGAGTATTTATTCCGCAATTAAACGTTTCGCCGAACTGCGTTTCGGCTCATATAAGCAAGATAAACGAAAAAGCCGTCCGCATCAGCGGACGGCGTCTCGTAGGTTTCAAAAACGGATATTATTTTCTTTGATTCAATACTTCGCAAAGCACCTTGAAGAACGGCTCGACCGTGTCTATCAGGAGCTTTTCGTCGGGCGAGTGAATGTCGAGCAGGGTAGGACCTACCGAAATTATGTCCATATCGGGAATTTTCGCGATAAAGTAGCCGCATTCAAGTCCGGCGTGGATAGTCAGAACTTTCATAGGCAGGTTGGGTATAACTTTTTTGCAAGCATTTAACCAGTCATCATGCTCTGTATTTCTAGAGCTTGATTGAGACTTATCCAGAGTTTGATGAACGCACTAGAGATGACAAAGTGAGCATCAAAGACTTCAATCTCATATCTAGCTTTGGAACTCTTGAGA
>JAGDBE010000085.1 GCA_017959195.1 Clostridia bacterium
GAAAACGAAGTAACCGCTTTTCTCAAAACGCAAAACGGCGAAGTTACGATGATTTTCGAGCTCAATGAAAGCGGAGAATGGCAGTATTCAGACAAAAATCCCGAAGTTATTTCGGAAAAATAAGTGTTTCTTTCCACAAGTCAAGAAAAAAGCAGGTCGCAAGACCTGCTTTTTTCTTTATTTTCAATTTACAGTTTTGCCGTTCTCACAAACGCGTACAGTCCAAACGAGACGAGAAGCATATTTCTTAAAAATTCCGCGCCGTAGTTTTTTTCGCAAATAAGCTGCGGCACGCATACTGCGATTATCACCGAAAATGATATCACGCCTGCAATAAAGAATTTTCTCTCCGCGGATTTGAGCGCTTTCAATGCCATCTCGTCTTTGCGCAGTATTACGGAGCGTTCCGCTTCGCAGATGAAGAAATACATCGCGAGCACCATCGCAAGCAGCGTATAAGAGCGGTCGGACGCGTTTATCTGCGAGCTTGTGTCGAGAAACATAAAGATAATCGCCGCCGCCGAAAAGATTGCGGGAAACGCGGGCATAAGACTGTTTTCCGGAGAAACGTTTTCTTTTCCGAAAGCGAGAAGCGCGAAATGGAGCGCCGAAAGCAGCGCAAACGCCATCAGAACCGAGGGGGCAATCTCCCATTTCTGCGTTTTGAGAGCGTTCATGATATTGTAAACCGTAAACGCCGAAAACGCTATCATGCAGATAAATGCGCCGACTCTGACGGAAGCCGTTTTTTCAAGCGGTCTTCTCTCCTTCACGTCCCATTTGATGACAAATGCCGTTGCCACCGGTATCAGAACCAGTGCCAGCATCGCAAAAAAGAACGCGTTTCCTACCGCGGCGTTTGTATAAAGTCCGTTTGTCTTTTCGACGTAATTATTCAGAATAAAGACTCTGAACGCCGCAAGTGCGGCTGAAATCGCCGCAAAAACAACGCAGGTTATGACTCTTCTCTTTTTTTCGTCGTACATACGCTTTTCTCCCGTAAATTTATTTTTCCTTTTCCTTGCTCTCGCGCAAACCCCTGAAGAAGTCGGAGAGCAGTTCCGAGCACTCTTTTTCAAGTATTCCGCCGTAAACGCCCGGCTTGTGGTTGTAACCGAACGAATTGAAATCGGCAATCGAGCCGAACGAGCCCGCCTTTTTGTCGTAGGCTCCGAAATAGACGTTTTCTATTCTCGAATTGATTATCGCGCCCGCGCACATTGCGCACGGCTCGAGGGTTACGTATATGTCGCAGCCGCACAGCCGCCAGCCGCCGAGCTTTTTGCAAGCCCTGTCTATTGCCGAAATTTCGGCGTGGAGCAGTGCGTTTTTCTTTTCTTCGCGTCTGTTTCTGCCGGAAGATATTATTCTGCCGTCTTTGACTATCACGGCGCCTATCGGCGCTTCCCCGTGCGAAAAAGCCGTCTTTGCGCGCTTTATCGCGCTTTTCATAAACTTTTCGCGCTCTTTTTTTTCTTTTTCGGTCATTTTATATTATCCCCATAAGCATGAGAGTTCTTACTACGCCGAGCACTCCGTACAGAAGCATAAAGAGGCAGAGAATTTCGAAAATTCCCGCGTTTTTCTTAGATTTTACGGCGGCTGCGTATCCTTCGGTTTCAGGCACGTCCTCCTGCGGTTTTTTATGCTTTTTGAAGAACAGAATAAACGCTCCCGGAATTGCAAGCACCAAAAGCACAATCATATCGACAAAATAAACGGTATTCATGGTTTTTGTTCCGAAAAACATGGGAAGAATATCCACCATGGCAAAGTTTAATGCGTTGTTCAACGCGTGAAGCAGTACCGCCGTCTTGATATTTCCCGTCTTTTCGATTATGAGCGCATAGAAAAATCCGTTCACGAACGCAAACGCCATCGTCGGAAAGCCGACGTGCGAGAACATAAATATGAGCGCGCTCGAAAATGCCGCAAAACCAAATCCGAATCTTCTGAGCGAGCCGAAAATCACGCCGCGGTATATGTATTCCTCAACAAACGGGGTAAATACGCACACCGAAATGAAATATACGAAAAAGTCAAGCCCCGCAGCCGGGTCAGGCGTGCTGTAAGGCGCATAAGGCGCACCTGACGGCAAAAAGTCCATAACGAAAATTACCGCGTTTGCCGCAAAATGCGACATAATTGTCAGAAACGCGTAAACGGTAATCGCCGGGTGCATCATCTTTCCCTCAAACGGGAAATTTTTCTCAAAATTTCTTTTCAAAACGAATTTTGAAAAGAGCAGCACCGGCAGAAACTCAAATAAAAACTGGTAAATCATGTCCGTAAAATACGTCCACATCGCCGTTTCCGATATGTTTGAAAACAAAACGATGGCAAGGCTCGTGCTTTTGCCCGTAATTAAGGACAGAATTTTTATGAGCAGCCCTTCTGCGTACGGCGAAAAATAACTTGCGGTGTACGACAAAAGACGGCAGAAAATAATAAGCGCGCATATCGCGTTCAGCGTTCTTTTTGCAAGATATTTATTGTATTTTTCAACGTAAAAATCCGCGGATTTATCCAAAACAAACTCCTTTTTTCCTTTACATCGACAGAGCCGCGCTTCCGAACGCCGAGACGAGGGAAATTATGAGTCCCGCAACGAAAATGCCCGCGACTATCGACGGAATAGATTTTTTGAGCCGCATATCAAGAAGCGCCGCGATGACCGAGCCGCTGTACGCGCCCGTGCCCGGAAGCGGGATTGCGACAAACAGAAACAGTCCGATTATCTTATATTTTGTTACCTTTTCCGATTTTTTCATCATTTTTGCTTCAATTTTCTGCACCAGCGGCGCAAGTCTTTTGGTCTTTTTGAGAAAATTGAAGAGCGGGCGCGTGAGAAGTATCACTATCGGCACGGGAATGCAGTTTGATATAAAAGATATCAAGAACGCCTCGTACCACGGCATTCCGAGTTTGAGTATGCCGAAAGGAATCGCGCCGCGAAGCTCGATGAACGGGATTATCGACACTATAAAAAGCGACCAGGCGTCGCCTAAATTTTTAATTGATGAGAAGACCGATTCTATCATTATTTATCTCCGGGAAATTAAAAATATATATATTCAATATAATATTATAATAAAATTGCGACGATATGTCAACCTGTGCGCGATTTTTTCAAAAAAAGCGGGCGCCCTCCTTCAAAGAGGGCGCCGTAATGCGTTTTTACGAATTTTATCCGA
>JAGDBE010000086.1 GCA_017959195.1 Clostridia bacterium
AGTATCTCGCTGTTATGACCCGAAACGGAAATCGCGTAAATCAGAATTAAGAGTGCCGCAAACGCAAGTCCGAACGGGTTTGCCCAGAACTGATGAGGGACCGCGAAGATGACCATGCAAAGAAACGACGTCATGAAAATTGCGTTTTCGCGCAGTCCGTTCTTGAAGAACGAGAAGTAGAGTTTTTGAATCAGACTTCCGCCCAGGTTCTTTTCGAAAAATCCGAAAAACGACTTTGATTTTCTTACAAATGCGTTCCATATCTTAGAAAGCGCGCCGTAAAACACGGAATCGGAGGCGTTGTCCTCCATATCCTTTTTTCCGACGAGAACACTTCTTATTTTGCTTTCCCCGTAGGCGTCGGCAAAATAACAGACAATTCTTTCGAGAAAGGCGTAAACGCGGCTGTCAAGAAAACTTTTCCATATGAAATTTACAAAAGAGCAAATTTTACTGCTTTTTGTCATTCGTTTGTCTCCGTTTATTTAATCTCTATATCCTTAACGACTGCTTCAACCTTCGTGCCGCCTACGTTGAGTGCCTTTTCGGCGCCGATATAGAAGTTTTTGCCGCCTATTTCAATTCCTCTTTCGGTCTTTTCGGCAACAACTTCGCACTTGAATTCAACGCTTAAATATCCGTCTTTTTCGTATTCCGCAACGCCGGAATCGGTAGCGGCCTGCTCTGTTACCTTATCGGTCTTTATGCCGTAAATTTTGCCGAGATTGGTTCTTTTGAGGGTATCGTACGCGTCCGCGCCGTCTTTAACGCTTTCCGCCACAAAATCGTACTCTTCGGGGCAGAAGAAGGTGATAACGGCTTTTACCGTATTCTTTCCGTCATTGTCTCCGCCGTCTTCCTTTTTTTCGTCTTTGAGTTCAATATCGTAAACTCTGAGGTAGAGCTTCGCGTCGCCCGCACGCAGCACCATGGAGTGTCCCACGCCGTATTTCGTGCCCTTTATTTCGGCGCCGAGCTTTGTCTTTCTTCCCTTTACTTCGCCGGTGATTATCATCGACTTATAGCCCTCTCTCGAGGTCATGTTGTAAAGTCCGTCTTCCGACACGCTGTATGAGATGGAGTCGTCGGTCTCGATATCCGTAACTATTCCCAAATCGTTGTCGCCGGTGTCGTCGTACAGACTGTCGCCGATTTTAACCTTTTCGGCAACGAAGTTATCTACTTCTTCTATGCGGAATTTCATTATAAGGGTGTCCGATTCTCCGCCGTTATTGAAGAAAATGAACTTTATGCCCGCGGCGATAATCGCTATAACGAGCAGTATTACCAAAAAGTCTATCACGTTTATCTTTCCGAAAATTTTTCCGTCTTTAATCATTTTTTTCTCTCCCGTTTAATCATTTTTTCCGCCGAGCACGCTCTTATACTCGTCAAGCGTCTCAAGCAGCACTTTTTCAAGATTGAATATATCCTTCGTCGCCTTTTTGCCGTTTTCACCGAGCGTGCGCGAAAGTTCCTTATCCTCGCTCAATTTGTAAAGCGCTTCGGCAAAGGCGTGCGTGTCGCCGTAATCGGTTATAAATCCGCAGTTTGTTTTTTCGTTTACTATGTCGGGGTTGCCGCCCGCGTTTGTTACCACGACGGGAAGCCGCTTTGACAGCGCTTCAAGGATTGCAAAGCTCAGCGCCTCGTAGCACTTCGAGGAATTGACGTATGCGTCTGACGCGCAGAGTATGTTTTCGGTGTCGCTTCGGAAGCCGAGCTGTAAAATCTTGTCCTCAAGCCCTTTTTCGTGAATGAGTTCCTTTATTTCGTCGAAATGTTCGCCCTCTCCCGCTATAAGAAGCACGTATTTGCGCTTCATCATTTTATCGAGTTCGGAAATCGCTTCAACGAGAAAATCGAGCCCTTTTGACATATGGTATCTTGCCAGAATCGAAATCACGAAAGCGTCTTCCGGGATACCGAGCTCTTCCCTTAACGTCGAGGGGGGATTCGGCGATTCATCGTAGGGAATTCCGTTGAAAATGACGTCTATCTTTTTGGGATTTACGCCGTTTGATACCAAAAGTTCCTTTGCGTTGTTGCAGACGGCGATTATCTTATCGTCGCGCGGCGTCATTATCTTATTCGTAACAAACCACGGGAAACCGGTTTTGAGCGTTAAGTGGCAGGTGTAAATTGCCTTCGGTTTTTTATAATAACGCTTTGAAAGCACCGAAATATAGTTTTCGCGCGGGTACTGCGAATGAATGATGTCGATGTCGTTCGCCTTACATATCTCCGCAAGCTTTTTTGCGGCGCGGAAATCGAAGGGTTTTCTCATTTCAAACTGGAAGCACGGGATTCCGAGCTCGTCGAGCTGTTCGGAAAGCTGCCCTGCTTCATTGAATGCGAAAAAGCACTCCGTTTCCTTTCCGTTGAACCTCTTTACGAGGTTATAAACGTATTTTTCGGTCCCCGCTTTTCCCGCGTGGTTTATAAGATAGAGAACTCTCAAAAAAATACCCCCGTTTTGCTTTTTATTAAAAATTCTTATGAAGGAAGCCTGCTTTTTATTATTTTTGCGGGAACTCCGCCGACAACCGCGTAGTCGGGCACGTCTTTTGTTACAACCGCGCCGGCGCCGATTATCGCGCCGTTTCCTATCTTTACGCCCGGCATGATGACGGCGTTTGTGCCTATCCACACGTCGGAGCCGATGACAACCTTCTTTTTCGGCGCCGTCTGAAGCCGCATGGGCTTCGACAAATCGGATACCTCGTGATTCTGCGTTACAATGGTAACGTTCGGCGCCATCATGACGTCGGAACCCATCGAAAGAGGCCCTGCAACCCTGCAGTCAAGCCCTATTCCCGAGTTGTCGCCGATTTCTATTCCGATTCCCGACGCCAGAAACGCGCCGTGTTCGATATTCACGTGCTTTCCGCACTTGTCGAACATCATTTTCGCGCACAGTTTTCTGATTTGCCGCGCAAAAAGGCGGTAAGGCGAGCCCGAGCTCGGCAGATGCCTTGCGAAAAAGTAATAAAGAACGTAACCGATTGCCCTTGTGATTTTTTTCAATCCGCTTTCCTCCGTTACACGTTGTTTTTTGTGAACTTTCCCTTTATCGTATTCCAGAATTCCTTTGCCGCGCCGACGCGAAGTAAAAGCACGCAGAAAGCGTAAACTATTACGCCGGCCGCCGTCGGCACAAGAAGTTTTACAAGTCTTGACACTATCGAGCTTGACGCAATCGCCGCGTCAAGCTCGTAATTTATGCCCGTAAGCGCAAGCGCCATGATTATTCCCGAGACGAGGCACTTTACAAAATCAGTGCCGAGGCCGCGTCCGTATTCTCCCTTTTTCTTTTTAAGAAGTAAAAGCAGCACGCACAGTCCCGTAAGCGACGAAACGGAATATGCAAGCGGAATTCCGTACGCGCCGATAAAGTTTATGAGAACAAGGCTCAGCGCGATATTCACGCCCATTATGACAAATCCGTTTATCGCGGGGATTTTGGTGTCCTTTATTGCGTAAAACGCCATGTCAAGTATCTCTTTCGAGCCGATTCCGACTATACCTATCGAGTACATAAGCATGAGCATCGCCGCTTTATCTATGTCGCCCTGCGTTATTTTTCCCCAGTTTGCTATAAGTTCAAGCAGCGGTCTTCTCATGGTTATAAAGCCGAATGTTATCGGTATAAGCAGCATCATCACGCTGCCAAGCACCGACGACAGCGTGTTCTTATATCCCTCGTCGTCGTTTTTCGACGCGCTCTCGGAAAGTTTGGGGTAAACCACCGCCGTTACGGAATACACAAACGCGAGCACCATATATACGACGATGTTCTGAACGTATGTAAGCAGCGTTACCATGCCCTCGAAATTCGCAATCATCGTCGTGTTGTAGAACATATTCAGCTGATACGCCGAAACGCCGACAAGCACGGGAAGCGCCATCTTTCCCGCCGTTATCATGTCCTCGTCTTTAAGCGAGAACGTGAATTTATACCGAAAGCCCGAAGCGACCGCCGGCGGTATTAAAATCAGCGCCTGGAGCGAAAGCCCGATAAACGTCGCGACCAAAAGTCCCGAAATTCCGTATCTGTCGCCGAGCAGAAAGACGTAGGCAATTACGACGAGCGAGCTCGGCACGCTTACAAACGCGGGAAATCCGTATTTTCCGTGCGACTGCAAAATCCCCTGGAAAATATAGTTGAGCCCGTAGAAAAGCATGACGGGCATCATTATCATAAGCGCTTTTACGGCAAACGAGTACTCTTCGCCGGTCTTGAACGCCGTGAGTTTCGGCAAAAACGGAGAAATCGCAATTCCTATTGCCACGAGCACCGCGGTAATGGCAACCGATACTGTGATTATATTGTTTGCAAATCTTGCGGCCTTATCGTTTTCGCCTTTTGCGAGGTGTCCCGCGTAAATCGGGATAACCACCGTCGCAAGCGCCGTGCCGAAGCAGTTGAAGACGATATTCGGAACGCTTATCGCGAAAGAATATATGTTTAAAAAACTGTCAAGTCCGAAATACGACATGTAAACCTGCGTCGAAACGAGCGCAAGCAGTCTTGACAGTATCATTATTATCATAACGAGGCTCACCGAGCCCGCAATTCCCTTTGAAACGGTCTTCCCTACGCTGTTATTATTCATTCCAGAAAACCTGTTCCTTTATTATTTTTGCGGGATTTCCCGCGGCAAACGCTCCCGCGGGCACGTCTTTTGTAACTACGGAGCCCGCGCCTATAACCGCGCCGTCGCCGATGGTAACGCCTTTGAGAATCGTCGCATGACAGCCTATCCAGACGTGTTTTCCGATGTTTACGGGAGCGGTTTTTTCGGTCTCGCTGCAGAATTTATGATAGTCTCTGTCGATTATGCAGCAGTCCCACGCCACGAGCGTGCCGCTGCCGATATATATTTTTTCGCCCGCGTGGATTTCGGTTCTGTCGCCTATCGCGCAGCCGTCGCCGATGTAAATTTCCGCCTTTTTGTCCTTTGTGCCGCTTGCGCTTATCTTTACGTGTCTGTGAAGAAAGACTTTTCTGCCGAGCGTTATATTGCTGTTTCTGTGCACGACTCTTACGCCCTTTTCGGCGCGGAAAAGAGGTCCCGTTTTATCAAATCTTATTTTCTTGAAAAATCCTCTCGCAAGGTCGGAGGTTATTTTGAAATATTCACTTAAAGGTCTTTGCAAAATCATCAGTCCTTTATTTTTACATATACATAGTTATTATATCACATTAATAGTTTTTTGTCTATATATATATTATTATAAAAATTATGACAAAAAAAGCGCCCTTCGGGAGAAGTTTTTCCCGAAAAGCGCCTTTTTTCTCAAAAGGTTTAGTGTGAAATTTTATTTTTTAATAGGTGAACATCTGCGCCCAGTAGATTACTCCCGAAGAGGTGTAAACCCCTACGCCGAGCTTTGTGAACGAAGAATTCAATATGTTTGCGCGGTGGCCTTCGGAATTCATCCAGGCATTCATCACTTCATCGGGCGAGTTCTGTCCGTAAGCAATGTTTTCGCCTGCTCCCATATAACTTATTCCGAGGTCGGAAAGTACGGAAAAGCAGCTCTTTCCCGACGGGCGCGTGTGCGAAAACGAGGTTTTCGTCTCTTTTGCCCTTATCTGCGCCGCTTCGCAGAGTTTTTCGTCAAGCTTTACCGAAGCAAGCCCCGACTCGTTTCTGTACTTGTTTACGAGTCTCAAAACCTCGTTTACGTAGTCGTTTTCGTTTTCGTAAAGTTTTTCCTTTTCCTCATAAACGGGCTGTTCGGGTTCGTTTTCGGGCTTTTGCGGCTCGGTCCAAACGATTTCGGGCTCTTTTTCGCGCCATTCGGGCTCAAAGGCCGGCTCTTCCGGCTGTTCTTCGGGTGTTTCTTCGGAAACATCCTCACTTTCCTCTTTTTCCGTTTCGGGAGTGATTTTTACGAGTTTTTCAAAGAGGTTTTTGAGAAGGTCCCCGGTTGCAACCGTAATTTTTTCGGTATTTTCGCAGTCTTCGCAAGTGTTTTCCTTTTCGATAATGCCGAAAATCACGTTTTTTAAGTTTTTGCCGACGGTAATCTTTACAGGGCATTCGGCGTCTGGAACGGTCTTTGAAATATTCTTATAATTTTTCACACTTTCAAGGATGTCTGTTAAAGAAATTTTGTTTTCCGAAAGTCTGCCTGCGCTTACAGTCAGAGGAACTAACACAAGCATTACGGAAATGATGACAGCGCTTAACTTTTTCATCAAAATCTCCCCTTTCCGAAAACAATTATAAGGTTTTCCGTTTGTATAATCAAGGAACAATATATGCCGCAAATGTGCAATTTTACCGCGTTTTTCAAAATTATACAGAAAAACCGCCACACTTTTCCGGAAAGCGTGGCGGTAAGTCAATTTTTGCCGCAAAACACAGAAATTTCCCGTTTTCTCCGACTGTATGTTCTATCAGCCGCAGAAGGTGCAGAGGATGATGACTGCAATGAGAATTATAAGCCAAACGTTGTTGTCGTCAAAAGCATTTGCAAGACAGCCTGCCATAAATACTCCTCCTTAAACGTTTATTTGCAACGGGTTTCCCGTTACCTGTTGTTATTCTATGCAGGCGCTTTATTTTTGTTACGGCGGTCCTTTTCGGTAACCCTTTTTTTGTTTCGGCATAGTATAAAGTGATGTCAATAAAACTACGAAAGGATATCTGCCATGAACAAAAAGGTATATTCTGACGAAAAAGAGCTGAACTTTTTCGCCGCGGCAAATACATACGACGGATTCTTAAGCTTTTTTTCTGAAATTTTCGATACTGAAGAATTGCAGAAGCTCGTCGTGCTCAAAGGCGGTCCCGGCGTTGGAAAAAGCACGCTCATGAAAAATATTGCGAAAAAGGCGCGCGAAAGCGGTCTTACTCCCGTATGCTATCACTGCTCGTCCGACCCTTTTTCGCTTGACGGCGTTTTGGTAAAGGAAAAATCTTTTGCCGTTATAGACGGCACCGCTCCACACACGTTCGAACCCAAATACGCGGGCGCGAAAGGTAAAATATTGAATCTCGGAGAAGCGTGGAACACCTCCGTTCTCGAAAGGGAAAAGGCAAAAATAACCTCCCTTTCTTCCGAAAAGGACGACTGCTTCCGCCGCGCCTACGCGCTTTTCGCCGCCGCGGAAAACGTTATAAAAGACGAGATGTCGATAAGCGAAAAGTGCATAGACAAAGAAAAAGCATACCGCGCCTGCGACAAATTCTCGTCAAAGCATTTCAAAAACGGCTCTTTCCACACAAAGGTAAGACACGTCATAACAAACGCGCTCGGAAAAGAAGGGCGGGTGCGGTTTTTCACGCCGGAAAACGAAAGTGAAAACAAATATTTCGTAAAAGACGTGAAAAAGACGTCGCACTTCTTCTTTTCCCTTCTTTACGAAAATGCGCTCGGCAGGGTTGACGAAATGTACGTCGGCTGCGACGAGCTCAATCCGCAAAGGATAAACTGCCTTTATTTCCCGTCTCTGTCCCTTTGCGTGAGCTTACACGACGACGAATACTGTCTGGAGCTCGAAAAACAGTCAAAAGACTACAAAATCATAAATCTCGGCAGATTTTTCGACCTCGTATCTTACAGAAAAAGCAGGTCGAAATACCGCTTTGCCGAAAAGTGCGAAAAATCTCTTATGAAAGAGGCGTTTTCGGAGCTGAATTCGGCGGGAATCCTTCACGCAAAGCTCGAGGAAATATACGGCGAAGCGACCGACTACGAAAAAATAACGCTGTACAGCGAAAAACTGATGAAGGAACTGTTTATCTGACAAAAAAAGAAGGCGCTCCGCCTTCTTTTTTTATTTTTCAAGGAATATATTATAACGGGGTTTTTGCGTATGAAAAACAGTAAAATCTTAATAAAACTGCCGTTTGTCAAAGTAAACATAAGTCCTTATCTGCTTATAACCGCCGCGGCCCTTGCGATTTCGGGGCTTTTTTCGGTATTCACGCTGATTGTGATTTTGTGCGCCCTTTTTCACGAGCTCGGGCACATTTTTGCAATGAAGCTTTTCAAGGTTAAGATTTACAGTTTAGACCTTTATCTTTCGGGCGGCGTAATCCGCTCCGACTGCGCGCTTCTGAATTACAAAAAAGAGCTTGCCGTTTCCTTTGCGGGAATTTTCGCAAACCTTATCTTTGCGCTCGGAGCGCTCATATTTCACCTTTTTTCAAGGGATATTTTCCCGGTTTTTGCGTGTTTTTGCAATATTTTTCTTGCGGTTTTGAATATTATTCCGCAGAAAAATCTCGACGGCGGCAGAATTCTTTTCATACTGTCCCACATGTTTTTCGAAAACGAAAAGGCGGACGGAATCTGCTCCGCCGCCTTTAAAGCTTCATCTGTTTTATTTATTCTCTCTTCCCTTGCCGCGCTTTATTTTTCGCGCTTCAATCTGTCGCTTGCGGCTTTATGCGCGAGCGTGATTTTAGGCGTTTTTGCCGAAAATCAGCCTTCGTCGTTTTCGTCGGAGACGTAGTTTTTCTTGCCCTTTACCGACGGGCAGATGCTTCTTACGTCGCAGTATTCGCACGCGTCGCGGGTTTTTCCGTCTTTATAGGGGTCCGCTTTTTTTATGCCTTTTGACATGCCGCAGGCGATTTCACCCGCCTTGCTTACGGCGTCTTCGAGCAGCTTTACAAGGTCTTCGAGCGGCAGCGCGCCCTTCGTTTCGCCTGTCTTTGTGAGTTTAACGGGCGTGAACTTTCCCGAATTTTCCTTATCCATCGCGAAAATAATATCCATATCCGAAACGACTATTCCGTCGGTCTGACTTACTGTTTCGCCGTCGGGATCTTCGTTTTCCGCCGCCTTTGAAAGCGTCGTGCTCTGCGCGGCAGGCATTACCATTTTATAGATCACGCCTGCGGGATACACGTCTTTATACTTTCCGTCCGACGCGCAGATGAGTGTGTAGAGGTAGAGCAGCATCTGCAGGTTGAAGCCCTTCTGCACGTCGTCTATCTCGAACTTTTTGCTTCCCGTCTTGTAGTCGGCGATTCTGACCCACGTCTTTCCCGTCTTTTTGTCGGAAAACATATCGACTCTGTCGATTTTCCCGGTTATGCTTAATATTTTTCCGTTTTCCGTCCCGGTTTTTACAGGTTTTACGCTTCCCCTTTCGGATATGTCGAGCTCGAAATCAACGGGAACGAACGAGGAAACCTTCATTTCCTCCGCCATTTCTCCGCATATCGCCTTTATCGTCTTTCCGAGCTTTGCGAAGGTATATTCGAATCTCTTCGTAAGCGCGCTTCCGCTGTACGTAAAGATATTATTGAGTATCCCTTTCAGCACCTTGTCGGCTTCGTCCGAAATATCTTCTTCTGTAACTTTGCCGTTTTGCGCAAACTTTTGTGCAAGCACGGGCAGAATGAGTTCCAGCGCCCTGTGTACGATATTTCCCGTCTCTATCGCGCCGATTTCCGCCTTCTTTTCGGGATTTATCTTCAGGGTATAGCGGCAGAAATACGAAAACGGGCAGTAATTGAATTTTTCAAGTCTCGAAAAGCTGCTTGTGATTTTATCGGGATAAAGCGTCGAAAGCACGCTTTCGTCAAGCGGAGCTTCGGTGAAATCGGGCTTTTCGGCAAGTGCGATTCTGTCTTTATATCCGGGAAGGGACGAAAAATACTCTTTGAGCGTCTGCCTTGCGCTTCCCTCTTCAAGCGACAGAAAGCACTCGAACAGCGTTTCGTCGGAAAGCGCGAAATTCATCACGTCGTCGGGGTTGAATTTGTTTCTTTCGACGTCGTCGGAAGATACCGACAGCATTTTTTCAAGTATTCTCACGATTACCGACGGATATATGACGTTATCGGAAAAATCTTTTTCACGATATAGTACGTACGCGCCGCTTCTTGCGGAGCAAAGCGCGGTATAGGCAAGGAAAATCTCGTCGTAGGCGCACTCGGAGTCGAGTTCGGAAAGTTCGATTCCCGCTTCCTTTAACAGTTTCTTCTCCCTGTCCGCGAAAAGCGCGTTTCCGGAAGGCGGCGCCGGGAAAATTCCGTCGCAGACGTCGAGAATTATTACGTATTTCACGCCGTCTGTCCTCATGAGGCTCACGTCGGAAAACCTGACCTGGTCGATGAGTTCGGGAATTTTTCCCATGTCTGCGCTTGTCAGCGTAAATTTGAAGAGTTCATAAACGCGCTTCGGCGAAACCGCTTCGCTTCCGACTGCGCTCTCAAAGTCGTCGAGAACGCGGAAAAGAAGGTCTGCGTAAATTCCGTCCGCGCCGTCGTCGAATATCTCCACGTTTTTCGCATTTGCCGCGTCAACCGTCAGCATATACACGGCGTCGCATATATCTTTTGCGCATTTTGCGGCGTCAAGGCGTTCGCAAAAGCCGTCGAGCACGGATAAAAGTATATTTTTCGACTCGTTTATCTTATCTGTCTGTTCCTTGTCGGGCTCGTCTTCGGTGAGCCCCTCGGGATTCATGTACCATTCCTCGTGAAAATACTTCTTTCCGCTTATATTCCAGGTCCGCATATACATTTCGAGTTCGTCGGCGCTTTCGTCGTCAAGTCCCGAAAGCCCCGTTTTCAAAAAAGATACGACTGCCTGTAAGCTCCACGAAAAATACACTTCAAACGCCGAAAGCACGAAAAGTGCGGCGGACGTCGAGGTCAGGTCAAATCTCTTATCGAACGAAAAAGGAATGTGCGCGTTTTCAAATTCCGCGTCGATTATGCCTTCAAATTCGCCTACGTTTCGCGCGCATACGGCAATCTCCCTCGGAAGAACTCCCGACGTGATGAGGTCTGACGATATTTTTGCGGCGCACTTCGCTTCGGCGTAGGTGTCTCCGCATTTTATTATCTGCACGTCGCCGTATTTCTTTCCGTCATATTTTTTTGACAGCGCGCCGAGCGAAAATTCCCTCGAAATCCTGTAGAGTCCCGAATTTTTGTCGTGTTTAAGGTCGTCTTCAAAGAAAAGATCCTTATATTCGATACCGTTCTTTGCGCAGATTCTTTTAACTGAAAGAGCCGCGTCAACGCCTCTCGAAAAGCACTTGTCGGCTTGTTTTTCGCTCTCGCACAAGAACGTTATATATGTATTTTCGGCGGTTTTAATTATTCTTTCGAGTATAGCCGTCTCCTGCGGCGTAAAGCCGTAAAAAGCGTCTACGAACACGGTTTTTCCCGCAAAGAAGTCGAAATAGCACAGCGTTTCGTAAAGTTTGTCGAGCATATCACCCGGAAAACCGAGTTTTTCGCTTATGTATGCGTCGTAGCCGCGGCACAGCAGCGCGACGTCCTTTATTTTATTTTTCAGCGCCTCTCCGCCCGATTCGTCTATCTTTCCGACTGCTTCTTCCAGCATTTCGGGCGTTATCTTATATCTTTTGAGTTCCTCCGCGGAAGAGAGCATTTTGCGCGCAAAATCGGCGTCCGACGCCATTTCCTTATATTCGGTGAGCTTGTCTTTGAGCTCGTAAACCGTCTGCGCCATGCAGAGCTGTTTTACCGTCTTGTCGGGAGTTTCCCCCGCTATACCGCCGCTTTCCCTGAACACCCTGTTGCAAAGGCGCTTGAAGTTGATGACCTCGATATACATGTTTGCAGGGTTGCCGAGCCGTTTAATAAGCGTTCTTTCGGCAAAGAGGGAGTTTTGTTCGGGCACGATGAGAAACGCGTCTTTTTTCTTTTCGACGCATTTTTCAAGCTCGGAATACAAATATTCGGTTTTTCCGCTTCCGTGAAGCCCAAATACCCTGTAAAGCATACTTTTTTTCCTTTCCGGGTTCATCCCGTTTTGTTTTTGTCGAAAATGCCGTAAATAAAGTCGAGCGCCGCGATTCTGGTCTTGAAATTTTTAGTTTTTTCGGTATTTTCGCAAAGCCCGTTTATCGTTTCTTCCGGAAAACCGTACGCAAGGAAAGTTTCCTCGCCGGCGCAGACGTTATCCAGCGCGAAATCAAGGCACAGCGGCGGGAACATCACGCACCACCAGTTTTTGCCCTCGGCTTTGCCGATATCAACCCGCAGCGTGAGATACTCCCCTGCGGGAAAAGTGAAGTCGGAATACCTTCTTACCGGGCAGTTTTCCTTTTGCAGATACACGCTTACGGGATAGGAATAGAGCCGCGAAGATGGCTGGGAAAGATCCTCTCCGCCTCCTTACTATCGACGACCTGGTACAGACACA
>JAGDBE010000087.1 GCA_017959195.1 Clostridia bacterium
AACTGCACTTTTTTGTGTTTTTTTCTTTCTGTTACTTTCTCTCGGGAGAGAGAAAGTAACCAAAGAGAGCCGAATTCTTTATGGGTTTGTCGGTGATTTTTTGTGCGAACATAGAGGATATGTGATGTCGGCTTCAAAAGAAAAACGGTTTTTTCGTACTTCTTCTCACGCGAGAAAAGTACCAAAAGAGCGCGAGTTTTCTTAACAAGAAACCTCGGTAAAGAAAGCGCCGAAAAACTCGGCGCTTTTTTGGGCGAAATCGGAAAAATCATCGAAATTACCGCTCCGGGATGTTTTTCGGCGGCTTCAAAAGCACGCTTTTAATCGAAGTTTCACCTTGCACCCGTCGAAAAAAATCTGCTCGGCTTCAAAAGTGATGTTTGTTGATAAAAAATCGGCTGTTCGATTTTTTCGACGGCACGCTCTCTTTGATTTTACTTTCTCTCACGAGAGAAAGTGAAAGCACTTTTGGTTCTTTTCCTGCGAGGGAAAAGAACGTATATCGTTATACCGTTTTTGCGATGTAAAAATCAAATGTGCAGGTTGTTTGCACTAAATTTCATCAACTATTATAAAAGTATCCGCTCTCTTTGTTTTACTTTCTCTCTCGTGAGAGAAAGTAAAGAAAAGTACCAAAAGAGAACGCGCTTTCTTAAAGAAAGCGCGGGAAAGATAATTATTAATGTTTCAGCTCTCTTTGGTTACTTTCTCTCACCCGAGAGAAAGTAACACGAAAAATAATTCTCAAGAAAGACGGGCTTCGAGTTCGGCTTTCTTTCTTTCATTTTCTTCTCCGGGTTTGCCGAGGAGTGCGAACATATTCTTCTTATACGCTTCGACGCCGGGCTGATTGAAGGGATTCACGCCGAGTATGTAGCCGGAGGCGGCGCAGGCGAGTTCGAAGAAATAAACCATAAAGCCGTAGCAATCCTCTTTATTGGAGTCGGCTTCGATAATTATGTTCGGCACGTTTCCGTCGCTGTGCGCGAGCACCGTTGCGAGAAACGCCTTTCTGTTTGCTTCCGCAAGATCTTTTCCCGCGAGGAAGTTAAGTCCGTCGGCGTTTTCTTTGTCAAACGGAATTACAAACGGCGCGCCCGCATTTTTGATGTCGATAACCGTCTCGAATATCGTTCTCTCGCCCTGCTGGACAATCTGACCTAAGGAGTGCAGGTCTGTCGAATAAATTACGGCTGAGGGGAATATACCCTTTTGGTCCTTGCCCTCGCTCTCGCCGAACAACTGCTTCCACCATTCGGTCATATAGCGGAAGGACGGCTCGTAGCATGCAAGAAATTCGGATTTCTTGCCCTTGGAGTATAGAACGTTTCTTATAACCGCGTACCTGTACGCGTCGTTTTTGTCTATATCGCAAACCGAAAACTTTTCGGCGGCGAGCTTTGCGCCCGCCATGATTTTGTCGATATCAATTCCCGCAACCGCTATCGGCAGAAGTCCGCAGGGGGTGAGAACGGAATATCTTCCGCCTATGTCGTCGGGGATGACGAAGGTCTCGTAGCCCTCTTTGCCGGCAAGGCCTTTAAGCGCTCCGCGCGACTTGTCGGTCGTTACGAAAATGCGTTCTCTTGCGCCTTCTTTGCCGTACTTTTCTTCGAGCAGTTCCTTGAAAACGCGGAAGGCGATTGCCGGTTCCGTCGTGGTGCCCGATTTTGAAATTACGTTTACGCAGACGTCTTTGCCCTTGCAGAGTTCAAGGACGTCCGAAAGCGACGACGCGCTTATGGAGTTGCCCGCGAAATATATGTTGGGGGTGTCTTTTGAAAGCAGATTGTAGTTCGGGGATTTAATAAATTCTATCGCGGCTCTCGCGCCGAGATAGGAGCCGCCGATTCCGATAACGACGAAAACCTGACAGCTTTTCTTTATCTTTTCCGCCGCCTTCTTGATTCTTTCAAATTCGTCTTTATCGTAGTCGTACGGAAGCGTATACCAGCCGAGAAAATCGCCGCCCTCGCCCGTCTTGTTCTTTATTTTGCCGTGCGCTTCTTTTAGTTTCGGCTCAAACGCCTTTATTTCGTCTTCCGAAACGAAAGAATTTAAAAATCTGCCATCAAGCCTTACCATGTTTTTCAACCCCCTTGCATTACAGATTAAGTATACTACTTTTCGGGCCCGTTTACAAGATTTTTTTGATTAAAAATTAATTTTTGTGAATAAAAAACATTATTTACCCCGAAAATCGTATATATTTTGTATATCTATTGCATATATTTTGAGGGGGAGTGATAAAAATGGCCGAAAATGAAAGAAAATTCACGTTGGAACGCACGGAAAAGACCGTAAACTATAAAAATACGCCCGTGCTTTCTCTGAATATAAACTATCCCGTGTTTTATGCGGAAAACGAGAGCAGAAAAGAGTCGGAATTCGTAAACAAAATCAATAAATTTTATTCGATAGGCGCCGAAAGGTTCGTTTCCAACGCCGTATCGAGATATTCTTCCCGCGCGTATGCGGACAAATCGAAAAACAAAAACGAAAAAGCGCGCGTGATCATGACTTCAAACGTAAGCTATACCGACAAAAACTACGTCAGCGTTTTCGTCGATTTTTCGTCGTCAGGCGGCGGAGACGCTAAAAATATAAGGCTCTCTCAGCTGTGGTCGGCGGAAAAGTCCGCGGTACTTTCTCCCAAATACGTCTTCGACACCGGCAGAAGGGCAAAGAGATACGTAAAGGAGCTCATCTTCAAGACCGCTCTTCGAAACGCGGCAAACCCGTCTTTTTGCTACCGCGAAAACTTCAAATCCGTAATTTTCCGCAAATTCTGCTTCGAAAACTTCTATTTCGTGCCGAGGGGAGTCGCCTTTTTCTACGACAGGGGAACGCTTTTGTCAGACGGCTCCACCGCCGTGTTCGTCATACCATATGAAAAGCTCGACGGCATACTTAAAATTACCCGGAAAGCGGGATATAACTGATGTTCCCAAAATGTCCCATACCCGTCTTTATGGGGATTTTTGTCGAACAAAAGTTCGAAAAAACTATTGACTTTTTTGCCGTTTTGTGGTATAATCAGGACACTGAAAGACGAATAAAAATACGTGCTGCTTTGCGGCACTAATTTTTAACCCACGAAAAGAACATTTGTTCTATTTACACGCGCCCCGTCATGTAAACGGAATGAATGAGAATATAAAAACGCTGTAAAAGATGAGATGAATGAAAGGGAAAAAGGATGGATAAAGAGTATAGCGTGAGCGATGAAATAGATATCGACATAGAGAATATATGCAGACGAAAAAGCAGAGAAAAGATAGGCGTCTGCGCACAGTGCGGATACGCCGTTTTCGATGACGACGACGCGTTCAGAATCAATGCAAACGGCGAGATGGTTCACAGGATATGCTGGGAGGAATACGCTTCCCAGAACGCAAGGGAATTTCTTTCGGCAATCTGAAAGGAGAAAGGGAAAGAGTATGAAAAACGATAAATTTGAAGCGATAAAAAGAGGAATCGACGCGTATTTTGCAAAATGCGACGGGCAGAACGGGGATAAGATAAGAAAACCGTACACCCTGTCGGGACTCCTCTGCGAGCTTAATATGACGAGAGCGCAGTTTGAAAAACTGTATGCAAAACCAAAGTACGCGCAGACGTTTACTTCGGCGCTTTCGAAAATAGAGGCGTTTACCGAGGAATACGCGCTTACGGGAGCGCTTTCCGCAAGCGCCGCCGCAAACAGCTTAAAATATAATTTCGGTTGGGGAGAACAAAAGGATAATTCCGGAAGCGACGAGCAGAAGAGCATAAAAATAATACTTGACGGAGAGCTGCTGCGCCTTGCCGAATAGTAAAGGGAAAAAGGGAAGGCCGGTAAAGATAAAACTTTCCGGCGCTCCGCAGAAAAAGCAGATGCTCTTCTTTCTGTCGAAGGCAAAGTACGTCGCGTACGGCGGCGCACGCGGAGGCGGCAAAAGCTGGGCGCTTCGCCGCAAGCTTGTGCTTATGTGCGCACGCTTCCCGGGAATAAACGTGCTTCTCATCCGCCGCACATACCCCGAGCTCAGGGACAACCATATAAGACCGCTTATGGCGGAATTAAAAGATATTGCGTCGTATAACGATACGCGCAAGACGTTCGATTTTCCCAACGGCTCGAGGATAAAACTCGGATACCTTGACAGCGAAAACGACACCTATCAGTATCAGGGGCAGGAATACGACGTCATAGCGATAGACGAGGCGACGCAGCTTACGGAATTTCAGTTCCAGACGCTTAAAGCGTGCCTGCGCGGCGCAAACTCGTTCCCGAAAAGGATGTATATAACCTGCAACCCCGGAGGAGTCGGACACGGCTGGGTAAAGCGGCTCTTTATCGACAAGGAGTACCGCCGCGGCGAGAGAAAGGAAGATTACGACTTTATTCCCGCAAAGGTTTACGACAATAAAATACTGCTCGAAAAAAATCCCGATTACTTAGGCCAGTTGAAGAGCCTGCCCGCGGGACTGCGGGAGGCGTGGCTTGACGGAAACTGGAACGGCTTTGAGGGACAGTTCTTCAAGGAATTCGACTACGACGTACATACTGTTCCGAGAGAGGAATTAAAGGACGGAACGTACAGGAGATACTGCGCGATAGACTACGGACTCGATATGCTCGCCGCGGTTTTCGTCGCGGTTGATAAGGACGGCAGGGCGACGGTCTACGACGAGGTTCATAAAAGCGGACTTATAGTCAGCGAGGCGGCAAGGGAAATACTTAAAAAGGCAGACGGGGTAGGTACGTTCATCGCGCCGTCGGACCTCTGGTCGAGACAGAAGGACAGCGGAAAGAGCATTGCCGAGATATTCTCCGAAAACGGAATATACTTAACAAAGCTCTCGTCCGAAAGGGTTGCCGGCTGGGTTGCGCTCAAAGAGTGGCTAAACCCGAAGAAAAGAGAAAACGGCATAAGCGAGCCTGATATGAAGATAACGAGAAACTGCGAAAATTTAATAAGATGTATGCAGCTTTTGCTGTACGACGAGCAGAAGCCCGCCGACGCCGCAAAATATCCCCACAACATAACGCACGCGCCCGACGCTCTGCGGTATTTCGCCGTTTTCAGAAGCGCAAGAGCCCACGAAGACAGGGACGCCCATACGGTAAAGCTTACCGACAGAATAAAGCAGGGATACGCCATGCGGAAGATATAAGGAAAAAGAATAATATCAAGGAGAACAAAACCTAATATGAAAAAAAGACATTTATTTTCAAGAAACGTGAATATTTCAGACGGCGCGTACGACTATTCGACGGTAATATCGCGTGAAGATACTATCTGCGCCCTTGTCGAAAACAGCCGCCTTGCGCGGCAGAAAACCGACGCCTACTGGAAGAAGATGAAGCGGTATTACGACGGCATGCACGACATAAACTACCTCACCGGCACCTTTTCGGAGGATATGAACATACCGTGGAAGCCGGCGCAGTCGTCCGACGGCTATATACACGTCGAAAGCCAGATAGACCCCGAAATTCCCGGCTTTGAGTTTTCGCCGAGGAACGGATACTCCGCCGAACTTGCAAGACTGCGCGAGGAAATGGTGAGATCGGTCTGCGACGCAAACTTTCTTGCCGATATGAACATCAAAAACGAAAGAAGGCTCAATATTTCGGGCTCCGCAGTATGGAAAATCGGCTGGGGAATAAACGCGTCGCACGGCGCGGGAAAACAGGACGTTGTCATAGAAAACCCGAAGCCGTGGCAGATATATACGGACCCCGCTTCCGAGACGCTCGATTCAAGCGAATACGTCGCATACGTCTATCCCATGCACGTTCAGAGGGCAAAGAGGATTTTCGGAGCCGATTTCGCCCGCAAAAACGAGAAAATCGACGACTATATTTCGTCGCCGAAGGAAAATTATCCGACGTTCGACGATTTTTACGAGGAGTCGTCCGACTGCGTAACCGTAACGGAATTCTGGTTCCGCCAGCCGGCAGATTCAAAGGCGGGCAGCTTCAGAGCGGGTGATATTGCCGTAAGCATATTAATTAACGGCAGGGAAGTGAGATACGTTCCGAAATACTGGAAGAACACAAACTGCTCGTTTTTCCCGTTCGTGATATACAATAAAGTGCCGAGCGAGAACAGCATATGGGGCAAAAGCGAGCTTGAAATGCTCATACCCATAATCGACGCGGCGGACAGGGAACTGACCTTTGCGCAGATGAATTCCGCGTTTTGTTCAAACGACGTGATTCTGGCGGAGGAAAACGCGTTTGCCGACGGAGCTTTACCCGAAAACACGCCGGGAGCCGTGTGGAAGCTGCGCCCCGGAATGACGGGCAAGGTCCAGCGTCTCGGCAACCTCGGAAGCACGCAGATGTCGCAGTTCAATAACTATACCGTCTGGAAGACCATGATGGAGGAGACGACCGGCAACTTCGAGGCAAACCAGGGCAAGGAGCCTGCGAGGGTAACGACGGCGTCGGGAATCGCACTTCTCAACGAGAGGGCGAAAAGCCGCCTTACTCTTAAAAAGGCGGGCAAATCCGAGGGCTTTAAGCGGCTGTTTATGCTCATAGACTATACCGCGCTGGAATTTTACAAGAGCGGACGGCACATAGACACCGAAAGCGGCGGATTTGACTTCGGAATGCTCACGAAGGACAAGAATATTTACGAAAACTACACGCCGAATATCGACGTGAAGATACATATAGGCGACGGACTTACAAATTCAAAGGCGTTTACGGTATCCGCGATAAATTCGCTTATATCGGCGGATATCACGAAGGACAATTACGTATTTGTAAAGGCGTACGTCGATCTCGTCGGACTGCCCATGAGAAACGAAATATGCAGGTATCTCGACGAAAAATTTGAAAAAAGCGGAGAAACCGACCGTGAAACCGGAAATTTTTTTGACGGAATCACGGCATGACCATAAAAGAGGAGAAAATACGTATGGAAAACGAAGAAAAAGATACGGTTGCTGCCGTTGATACGGCAAAAGAGGAAAAAACCTTTACGCAGACCGAGCTCGAAAAGCTCATATCGGAACGGCTCAAGCGCGAAAGAAAGAATATCGCCGCTTTTTCCGAGATAAGAGATATTATCGACGGATTAAGAGAAAACGGCGTTATAAAAAGCGCTTCCTACGCCGACGCGGCAAAGGAGCTCGGCATGCGGCTTCAGAATACGCAAAAAAATACTTACGAAACGGAGGAAACGGATTCAGGCAACGAAAAAGAGGCGCTTTCTGCTGCCGCGCCGGACTTTGAGGAGGAAGAATCCGCAAAAACCGAAGAAGACGAAGGAATTTTGAACGCGGAAGAGGAAAAAGAAACGGATTTCAACGCGGAATTTGAAAAAATGACCGCGTCGGAGCTTCTTTCTCTTGCAAAAAGTTATGAAAACGGGGAGATGTTGAAGGATATATCCACCAAAAGCTTCACCATTTTTGCAAAAGACAGAAAGGGAAGCGTAAAGGAGATATACGACGCGTACGTCGGCTTCAAAAAGGAGTTTTCGCCGGGAAAATACGAAAAACCCGTAAAATCCGGCGAAAAAGATGAAGAAAACGCGCCCGAAATATACGACGAAAGAGAACTTTCGGGATTTGCGTCGGGCGCAATTTCGGACTTCCCTTTGAATCTTTCAAAAAGACAGATGGATATAGCGCGTGAAAACGGCATGTCCTTCAGGGAATACTCCGAACTGCTCGAAAGCATCCCTCATAAACTCCCCAAAAACTAAAATCAGAAAGGAAAAATTATGAATTTTTTGTTTAACATCACAGGTGCGAACACACCTTTCATAAAGGAATACGACATCGCTTCCGCAACTGCGATAACCGCGGGTGAACTCGTAGGAATTGACGACAATCTCGTTGTTAAGGCGAACAGCGGCGACTACATTCTCGGCGTTGCGGCGGAAGATCATCCGGGTACGGCGGATATTCTCAATCCGCGCGCAAACGGAACCAAAATAAGAGTAAACGTAACCTACGGCGCGGTTTACAGCGTGCCCTCGCCGAAATATACGGCTGCCGCTTCTTCGGCAACGACGATAGTAACGACTTCCGCGGGACTTTCGACGAGCATCGCCGGCGCCTGCGCCGTTTTGGTGTATAAGACGCCCACTTCCACCAACACCGACAAAATCGGTGCCAAGAGAAGAATCTCGGCGTGCGCCATATCCGGCGCAACCGCTACCCTTACGGTAGCATCAGGCGGAACCGCCTGCGCCGGCGACATATACGCTCTCATTCCCGACGTGGGAACCGAGATGTATCTCGATACGGCGGGCACGGGAGTTGCGTTTTATAACTCGGCAAGCACCGTAAAACTCATCTCTGTATGCTCCGACTGCGACGCCGCGTTTATAGGCGTAAAGCTCAAGACGACGTTTGCCGGCTGAAGATAAAGCAGAATTTCAAAAACAAAGGAGAATAATATGAACGATATATACACATGGCACAACGATCTTTACCCTCTCGTAAAAAAGAGATTTGATTTAAGATACGCCAAAAGACTCAACCTCATAAACAAGGTTGCCGAAACGGTATGCCGCGACGACGTCGATTACAGACTCGAAGGCGTGGGCGGCTACGGAGAACTCCCCCTTTACGACGGAACGAGCGTTGCGAGCGCCGACTCAAAGAGAGGCTTTATCACCACGATAACGCCGAAGGAGCACGCTTTGCGCGTAACTTTAAGCTATAAAAAGGCGAAGCTCGACTATTCCGGCGAAGCTGCAAAAGTGGGCGCAAAGCTTGCCGACAGCGCTTATATGACGGTGCTCAACGAATTTTACCGCCTTTTCGGCAACGCTTTCGTTACCGTGGGCGCCGACGGAGTACCGTGGGCGAGCACTTCCCACCCCGTAAGCAAGGATTCTTCAAGCGGCACGTTTTCAAACCTCATCACTTCCGCGCTTTCGGTTTCCGCAATTACCGATGCGCAGAATAAGGCGGCGCGCTTCGTAACGCCCGACGGACTGCCGTTTGCATGCAATTTCGACCTGCTTCTCGTCAGCCCCGAACTCGAAGCGAAGGCAAGGGAAATCTGCGGCGCCGACGCAAAACTCTCGCCCGTAAACAACCCCGACGCCGACGCGCCGCTCAATGCCGCAAACCCCGTTTACGGCCTTAAATATATGGTTGTAGGCGGCGGCAACGTGGGATTCTCGGGCAAGCAGTGGGCGATAGCCGACTCCCTCATGCTCAAAGAGGTACTCAAACTCGTGTACATCACCAAACCCACGGTTCTCGTATCTCCGCAGGATAACCCGCTCATCACCGACTATATCGGATACGTTGATTTCGCATTCGGTTTCGGCGACGCGCGTCCCATCATATTCTCGAATCCCTCGTAAGTAATGAAGAATAACCTTTTCCGCCGCGTTTCGCGGCGGAAAAGCGGATATTCAAGCGAAAGGAGAGATATATTTGTATAACAGAAGCACGTATACGTTTGAGGAACTGAAACAAAGCGTATACAAGGCGCTCGACGAATATTCCGTAAACGGAAGCGAAAACTCGCTCGTATCGGGAAGTGCGTCGGATATCGAAAAGAAATTCATATCCGCGCTCAACAGATGCGCCCGCAGGGTGGAACTCTGCCTCCCGAAACTTGAAAAAAAGGCGGAGCTTCAGATAATAAGCGAAAACGGAGGATGCAAATGCGCGCTGCCCGAAGATTTCGGCAAGGTAAAGACATTTGACGCCGGATTCGGCATACTTAAAGAGAACGCCGGATATACCGTCGACGGAAATTATATTTATTTCGGAAACGCAGACGGCAACACCGCGGTTCTTTTTTACTATGCAAGGGTGAACACCTTTTCCGACGAAACTCCCGCGGACGAAAAGGTAAACCTGCCCGACATAACATCAGACGCGCTCGTGTTCCTCACGGCGTCCGAACTCTGCCCGGCGGAGTATTCCGAAACGTATTCCAAACTCATATATCAGTATAAGGACATAGCGCTCAACTGCTATAATATGACGAAAAACGAAAAGAGCAGAAACACCTTCTTTTCGTCTTGTAAAAAACGCGCCGGGGGGATATTCTGATGGGATACGTTGATCACACGCTGCGTTCTTACGCAGATTCCGTAAAGAGGACCGCCTCGGTTTACACCATCGACGGCGGAGTCGATTACTCGACGGATATAACCCTTTCCGACGGCTCAAAGGCGGAAACAGCGGACAACTTCACGATAGAAAACGGAATACTGCGCTCAAGGGGCGAGTTTGTGGATTTAGAGGGAACGAACACCTTTGAAGGAGACGTTCACTCGTTCAAAAGCTTTGAAAACTTCGCGCTGATACACGCGGGTACTTCCGTATATAAAGTCGAGGACGGAGAACTTGACGAACTGTATTCGCAGGCACCGGATAACGCAAGCGTAATGGTGGTTTACAGGGGCCTTATATATATCTACTGCGCGCCGTACGTCTATTCGTACGCGCTTGACGGGGAGGGGGACTTTAAAGAGGAATTCCCGACGGCGCCTCTTTATAAGACGAGCTTCGACTGCCAAACACAGTCGGGCTCTCCCGTCGCGGGCTTTAAGCCGAATATACTCGCACCGTTCGTCGCGGTAACGTATTCGCCTTCAAACTATACGGGAGACCACGGCGGCGCTTATTTCATATTTCCGTATTTTATGGACGAAGACAGAAACTTCTGCGTTTACTATAAAGACGAAATTGTCCCCGAAAACAAAATGTGGGCGGACGAATACGGCTTTGAAATAGACAGAAGCTATAACACGACGCAGTCAAACGTCGTGAAAATCTGTTTATATTCCACCGAAAGCGCGCTCGACAAGAGCGACATTCTCAAAGACTGCACGTCAGGCGCCGCCTACGGCGGCGCAACGCTTGACGGCACCAAAATATTCCTTTCGGGAAACGAAAATTTCAAAGGGGAATATTTCACGAGCGAACTTGCGGACCCGCTGTGCTTTTTCGAGGGAAAAGGCGGTATCATCGGCGAGGGCAACGAAAACATAAAGGCGCTGTCCCGCCAGGGCGCATATCTTCTCGTGTTCACCGAAAACACCGTATATAAAATCAGTTACGGATATAACGAAAACACGGGCGGCTACTTTACCGCAAAGACGATAAGCACCTCGGTCGGCTGCTTGTCTGAAAACGGTGCCGCCCTTGTCGGAAGCAGAAACGTTTTCGCTTCAAGGGACGGAGTATATATGGTCTGCGATACCGGAAACTACGAAGTTCAGAACGTTGTACCTCTTTCGAGAAACATAACCGACTACTCGTCGGACAGGGGCTACAATTCGCTTCCGAAAAGCGGCCTTAAAAAGTCCGTATGCTGCGCGCATAATAAAAAGTATATGCTTTTGGTTGACGACAGAGTCTTCGTACTCGACCTCGGCTACGCGCCGTACGCAAACTCGTCCGATTCGTCTAAGGCGGAAAAGCGCCTGTGCTGGACGGAGTTCAAAAACGTGCGCGCCGACGTAATTTTCGGTGCGGGCGGAGATTTATATATAATCGACTGCTCGGGTGAGCAAAATAAAATAAAAATCGCCTCCGACAGGCAGACTCTGTCGTCCCCGTACGTCCTGCGCCCGAAAGAGCTCGACTTTTCGCTCCCGCACGAGAAAAAGCTCGTGGAGAGAATGATGCTCGAATTCAGATGCCCCGGCAAAAGCGGCGTAAAAGTCAGGTTTTTTGCCGACGGAAAAGAGTATTATTCGGCAGAAAGGGAAATCGAACCGGGCGACGACGGAATTTCTTCCGTGTATCTGAAACTTCCGGGTGCGCCCATGAAGAGATTCGGCTGCGAAATAAGCGGAAACGGCGCAAACGTCGGGATATTCAACTTTAAGATTGAATACCGCCTCATGAAAAAGAATTGAACACATCAGCGAAAGGACGGAAAACGAAAATGAAGAAAAACGTATGGCAGTATGCGTATCTGCCCGCCGCCGAGCGCCTTGACAGAATAAGAAACGGAGACGCCGACGTGTACGAAAAGGAGCTTGCACGCTCCATGAACGCCATAGCGCAGAGAGAAGAGCTGGGCATTGATACGCAGGAACAGAAGGAATGGGTAAACAAACTCAATTACAACTACAACAAGTACAACGAGGAAAGACTCGGACTTTCCGAAACTCCGAAAAAGACGAAGAGCAAGCCGAAAACCACGTCGGTTTACGGTAATATCAGGGCGAAAGCCGAAACGCTCCTCGACGAATACTACGAAAAGGCGTATGAAGAAAGGGAAAAACTGAAAAACGCCGAAGAATACCTCGTAAACAATGGAATTTCCAAAAATTCCGACGACGGAAAGAGGTATCTTGCCGCAAAGGAAAAGGAAATCGAGACGAAAATAAAGAAACTCAAAAACGAATACCTTTCGGCGATGAAAAAACTCGCGTCGGAAAGATGACGGAAAAACGCTCCGGAAGGAGCGTTTTTTTCATTTAAAAGGCGTATTGTTCCATAAAATAAGAAAAAAGCAAAAAAGTATTGACAAATAAAAACATTTATGCTATAATCATCAGCGTTGACCGAAGAAAACAGGTTGCCTTGCGGCTATAATGACTGCGTCGCCTGTCGAGGAAGATGTAAAAGGAATAATAGAATACTCCTGACATTGTCCTTATTCTTGGTCGAATATAGGGCATTTTTTTATTGGGAGGTGAAACATATGCCTAGCGCAAAAATACTTGAAAAGAAACAGGCACTTGTAGCAGAGCTTGCGGAAAAGCTTAAAGGCGCAAAGAGCGGCGTTCTCGTGGACTACTGCGGAATAACCGTTGAAAAGGACACGGCGCTCAGAGCAGAACTGCGCAAAGCGGGTGTTGATTATTCGGTAATCAAGAACACCTACATCAGAAAAGCGGCAGAAATCGCGGGAATAGAGGGCTTTGAACCTTATCTCGAAGGAATGACTGCTTTTGCTATCTCAAACGATGATCCGCTCGCACCGGCAAAAATTCTTTGCAAATACGCAAAGGAAAACGAAAGCTTCAAAGTAAAGGTCGGCATAATGGACGGCAATATTATGGAAGAAGCTGCAATAAAGGAACTTGCGGAAATTCCGTCGAAGGAAGTTCTCATCGGAAGACTGCTCGGCAGCATCCAGTCATCGCTTTACGGTCTTTGCTACGTACTTCAGGCGAAGATCGACAAAGAAGGCGGCGTAGAAGCGCCTGCCGCAGAATAAGCCAAACGGCTTGAAATCAGACAAAAAATATTTCAAAATATGGAGGTAACTTAAAATGGCATCGGAAAAATCAATGCAGATTATTGAAGAAATCAAGACACTTACAATACTCGAACTCGCAGATCTCGTAAAGGCTCTCGAGGAAGAATTCGGCGTATCGGCAGCTCCCGTAGCGGTAGCCGGCGCAGCAGCTCCCGCAGCAGGTGCGGCAGCAGCAGAAGAACAGACTGAATTTGACGTAATCCTTGCATCCGCCGGCGACAGCAAACTCGGCGTTATCAAGGTTGTACGTGAAATCACCGGTCTCGGACTCAAAGAAGCAAAAGACCTCGTTGAAGGCGCTCCCAAGCCTATCAAGGAAGGCGTTTCCAAGGAAGACGCAGAAGCACTCAAGGCTCAGCTTACGGCAGCCGGCGCAACTGTTGAAGTCAAGTAATTATTTTTGCAAAATGAAAAAGCACTCCTTCGGGAGTGCTTTTTTGTTTGGAAAAACGCGGTTTTTTGCAATATTTTGTTGACAATAAAGCGCGCTTTTAGTATAATTTTATCAATAATAATGAAAACTTTCCTTAAAAATCTTTTTTTGAGGTGAAACCGTTATGAAATATTCAAACAAATTCTTTTTTGCATTTTTTGCCGCGCTTGTACTGTTATTCCCGTCGGGTGCGGTTTTTGCCGCTCCTAAAGAGGAGCCTAAGCCCGATGAACGCGTCACCGTCATCGTCGAAGTCGAGGGCGACGCCGTGCTTACGGCGAAAAACGCGTCTAAACTCGGCGCAAAGGAGTTTTTAAAGACCTCCGAAGCCGAAAAACTCGAAAAGAAGGCGCGCGCCGTCCAGTCAAGCGTTCTGTCGGAAGCGGAAGTATCACTCGGCGAAAAACTCAACGTTAATTTCACGTACACGCACGTGCTGAACGGCTTTTCCATGGACATAGACGCGGATAAAGTCGCGTCTCTTTACGCTCTGCCCAACGTCAAAAACGTTTACGTTTTGAAAGACGAGTCATATACCGCGTCTCCCGAAGAGCAAAAGGTCGAGGCGGAACTTTTTGAGTCGGAAACAACGGATGAAGAAGCGCCCGAAAATTCCGAAGAAAAGCCGTATATCATAAAGGGCAGCGAATATATGGAAATGCAGTATATGCATGACATCGGATATACCGGAAAGGGTATGGTAATCGCCGTTATAGACTCGACTGTTGACGTAACGCACGAGATGTTTCAGGCCCCTGTTGCAAATCCGCGCCTTTCAAAACAGGATATTGCCGACATATTGGATAGAGAAACTCTTTCGGTTTCGACGCCCGGCGCGGGACAACTGTCGGTAAGCCGCGTTTACCGAAATGAGAAATTTCCTTATGTGTTCAACTACCATTCGTTCAATTCCGACTCCTTAGAGTTCAATAGTGACCACGGTATACACGTTGCGGGCATTGCAGCGGGCTCAAGCGGCGTCGATTTCGAGGGTAAAAAGTTTGTAGGCGTCGCTCCCGACGCTCAGATAATTTTTATGGCAACCGCCTGCGACGAAAATAACGGACTTGATACCCCGGCTATTATAGCCGCATTGGAAGACGCATCTAAACTCGGCGCGGACGTCATCAACTGCAGCCTTAACAGTTCGTCGTCGCTTTCCGAGGAGCCGAGAATCAAAGCGGTAAACGCAGCGCGCTCGGCCGGTATAATGGTTGCGCTTGCGGCAGGAAACATCGGAAGAGGAGACAATATTTTTGACGTTTCCGCAAAGCAAATTGATTACAACCGGATGAAATCCATGGACGACATTTCCTCAGGTACCGCGGTCGCAAACGCGGACGGCAAATACATTATATTTACTTATAAACAGTTTACGGTGGCGGAAAAAGAAATATATTACTACAGTGTATTCAACGAAACCGATTTTAACGAAATTTTCGGCACCGACGACCTTGAATACGTTTACGTAAACGAAGCGCGGGAAAGCGATTTTGAAAACTTAAACGTCGAAGGAAAGTTCGTTTTTGTAAATCAATACGGCATTCCTTTCGAGGAAAAAGTTACAAACGCATATAATGCGGGAGCCGCCGGTATTTTTATCATATATAAGGAAGCTCCCGACGTTTCAACCACAATCAACCCGGCATGGAGATTTTTCCCTATCGGAGTCATGGGCGGCGATATGGAGGATGTAATTCTTGAAGCCGAAGAAAAGAAACTCCGCTTTAACGAAACAATACAGTTCTGGCAAAAGAACGGCGCTCTTTCAATGAACGCACACAGCAGTTGGGGCGCAAAGGGCGACCTGGAGCTCAAGCCGGAAATTTCTGCTGCGGGAGAAAACATTTATTCCGCTTCGCTCGACAACAGATACGTCCTGCATTCGGGCACGTCGATGGCAACGCCGTTTTATGCCGGCGCTTCCGCGCTTATGTTTGAATATATGGCGGCAAATCCTTCCAAATACGCGCCTTTCGGCAACCGCGCAACCCTTGCGGAAAATCTCTTAATGAGTACCGCGGACATAATTATGGAAGACGTACAGGAAGGCATTCCTTATTCTCCGAGAAAGCAGGGCGCGGGAATGCTCAACCTGAAAAGAGCCGCAAAAACGCCGGTATTTCTGCTCGGAGACGAATTTGAAACAAACGGATACGTCTACAGAAAGGCAAAAATAAGTCTGCGGGAAATTACTCTCGACAATGAAAACTCGTTCAAGTTCTCGTTTACGGCGCAGAATATGACGGACATAGACGTAACGTACGACAAGCTCGGTATGTACGTCACTACCGATTCCGCCGACGAAAATGGAATGATAAAGGGCGCTCGGCCGCTTCACTTTGCGTCGGACCTTCCCGATTCCTTCACCGTGCCGGCAAACTCGTCGGTTGATCTTACAGTAAAAGTAACGCTCGACAAAGACGAGCTCGAAGAAAACCTTGACGTATTCGTAAACGGATTTTTCATAGACGGATTCGTAACCCTTGAAAACACCTCTGACCAAGAGAATATCCCCGGGCTTTCAATACCGTTTACCGGATTTTACGGAGACTGGTACAACGTTCCCTTATTCGACGAATATTACTATGACGACCCGTATAAGCCCCTGACGTATATGTACACGTATACAAACGTCGTTTTTCCGGGACAGGAAGAAACGGTACGGGGATTCATTATGGGAAGAAATCTGTTTGACGAGGACAACAAAAGCCTTGAGGGCAGGGAATACGTCGGCTTTTCTCCGAATTTCGACGGCGAAGCGGACAACGTACAGGGAGTGGCGTTGGCGCTCAGATTGTTTGGATTGACCGATTTTGCCGTCTGCGATACGGACGGAAACGATATTATTCGGAAATCCGACGTTGATCCGGTAACAGGCATCCCGTATTACGCTGATAAATACACTCAGACGTATTTAACTTTCGAAAACAGCGAACTGACCGCTCTGCCCGACGGCGACTATATATTCAGGGTTTATGCCGGTTTCTACTACAAAGAGCCGTACGAGCAGACCGACGTTCTGGAAATGCCGTTCTATATTGACAGGGTTGCACCGGAGATAAAGGAGTTTTCGGTAAACGGAGACACTCTTACCCTTTCGCTTTCCGATAACCGCTACGTTATGGGATATATTCTTTCGGGAACCTCGGACGGCGAGCCGAAAACCGAAGCGTTCGCACTTGAACCCGCAAAGCTTTGCGAGACGACCGCCGACATTTCGGGATACGATAAGGGCTCGATTAAAGTAGAAGTTTACGACTACGCCCTGAACCGCACGACTGCGGGCGAACTGCCGCCGACGGTAACTTTACAGGAACGGTACGGAAAAGAATTCACATTCGGCATCGAAAACGTGAAGGACGAGGAAATTTCCTGCACGTTTACGATGGTTGCATACTTAAACGGAAGACCGGTAAAGCTTACGAGCGGCGGAGGAGTAATTCCGCGCGGTAATTCTACGAAAATAATCAATTTCGACCCCGGCGTTTACGATAAGATAAAACTCTTTATCTGGGACAGTCTTGAAGGAATGAAACCCGTCTGCGAGC
>JAGDBE010000088.1 GCA_017959195.1 Clostridia bacterium
ACTGGTCCAATTACGAAGACGGCGACCAGCTTGATATAAGGCTTATCGCGGTAAAGTCCAACGTCACCTATTATGCGGTGTTTGCAAAGCTCTGTAAGGTGGTATTCATCGTTGACAGCGAAACAGTCAAGGAATCCACCGAGCAGGCGGGAAAGACCGTAAGGGCTCCCAAAAACCCGACAAAAGAGGGCTTTATATTCAAGCACTGGTCGAAGACCGTTGACGGAAAAGACAATTCCGATGAACTTCAGGAAATAAAGGACGACCTGACGCTCTACGCCGTGTTCGAAAAGGAGCCGGAGGTAATAATAACCCATACCGTCAAGTTCTTTGCCAACGGCAAGGAGATTGCGAATAAAAAAGTCAACGACGGAAATACGGTTGACCCGCCGACGGCACCAAAAAAGGACGGTTTCCTGTTCAGATACTGGGGACTTAGCGAAAACGGCAACGAAGTAAACCTCGACACCTACGCAATAAAGGAAGATACGGATATTTACGCAATATATGAGAAGGAAATCGAATATTTCAGCGTAAAATTCTATTCCGACGGCGCGCTTTTCTTTGAAGAAAATAACGTGGCGCAGGGAAGCGCGGTTCCGCTGCCTTCCGTGAACCCCGAAAAAGAAGGACATTCCTTCCAATACTGGTCAAAATCCGAAAAAGGAAGCGCGGTAGACTTTAATAACTATACCGTGGAACAAAACGAGACATTTTACGCGGTTTACGAAAAGAATACCGTGTATTACAGCGTAAAATTCTATTCCGACGGCGAAATCTATTTTGAAAACAGCGTTGCCGAGGGAACGACCGCAGTTGCTCCCGAAAATAATCCCGAAAAAGATGGACATTCCTTCAAATACTGGTCTAAAGCCGAAAACGGAAGCGCGGTTTCCGTAAATTCGTACGCGGTAAACGAAGATACCGTGTTCTACGCGGTGTTTGAAAAAGAAGTCATCATAATAAAGTATCAGATAAGATTTTATAATGATACCGAACTATTAAAGACCGAAACGGTCGTTGCGGGAGAGACCGCAACGCCGCCCGCGGACCCCGAAAGAGAGAAATTTGATTTTCTGTACTGGTCCGACGCACCCGACGGAGACGAATTCAATGTTTCCGGCTATGCCGTGGATGACGATAAGGATTTCTACGCCGTATTCAGACGTAAGGAAAATCCCAACGACCCCGAAATAATAAACGCACTCAAAAAGGCGCTTCAGGATGTGTCGAACATCAAACTTGTCGATAAGGAAGAAAAGCAGGTAAGGTCGATAATGAAGCAGGTGCTTAACGACGTTATCGCAAAATCCGAGACCACTTTAATCGATAAGAATTTCGTAAAGACGGAATATAAGACGCAGATCGACCAGATAAAGTCGATTGTAAAGGGCTGGGATAATAATAAACGTTCGCGCTTCATCACAACCGTAAGCAACGAGGTTGACGCGGATACGATGGATATCCTTATGGACTACTTCCTTGACGGAGCGGACGTAAGCCAGTATCTCAATTAAAAGCAAATAAAAAAATCCGAAAGCCGGACGGCTTTCGGATTTTTTGCGTTATGAACTAAATCTGTTTTCTTATGGTGCCGTATTCGTCATACGGCTTGTAATAAGGACAGTTGTAGAATTTTCCTTTGAGAAAATGGAGCATTTCGTCTTCGTCGAGCGCCATGCGGCAGACGTGAAGACCGGTTTCTTTGTCAACGTTGTAATAGCAGCAGAGGTCGCAGTTCGTAAAAGCGCTTTTGCCTTTTTTAACAGCCATAATAACCCGCCTTTCTTAATCAAACGTAGCTTCTGTCAATGGTTACAACCGAAAAATAACACTCGTCAAAGGTTTTTAAGTATTCGTCAATCTTTTCCCTTATCTGCTCGTCGGTAAGCTTTACCGAAAACGGGATAACTATGTCAAAAATGAGGTTCGTGTGGGTGTGCCCCTTGACT
>JAGDBE010000011.1 GCA_017959195.1 Clostridia bacterium
TCACGACAACAACGAGTCTCAGTTTTTACTTGAGCCGATGGCGCTTACGCTTACGCCGAAGGAATTCGACGCGGCAAAACAGAACGTCTCATATTTCAAAAAAATCGGCTTTGATTTTGAGGAATTCGGTTCCGACACGCTTCTCATCCGCTCCATGCCGAGTATACTCGACATTTCCGACGTCAAAGACGTATTTACGTTTCTTGCCGGAAGTCTTGCCGAGGGCAACAGCAAGTCCGCGGGCGAGATATTCGACAGGGCGCTGTTTACCGCCGCCTGCAAAGCCGCGATAAAGGGCGGAAACAAAAATACCGAAATCGACAACGTCTTTATAATAAATGAAATCTTCACAAACGACGCGGTTTTATACTGCCCGCACGGAAGGCCCGTAATATCCGAATTCCCGAAATCCAAGCTCGAAAAGATATTCGGAAGATGACAAAGGAAACTGATTTTATATGTTTATACTGTTAAAAAAAGAAAATCTTGCGCGCCGCGGTCGGTTTATCACGCCGCACGGCGTTATCGAAACCCCCGTGTTCATGAACGTCGGCACGTCGGCGGCGATTAAAGGCGCCGTAGGCACCGACGACTTAAAGCAGATAAAGTGCCAGGTTGAGTTATCAAACACATACCATCTTCACGTGCGCCCCGGCGACGACGTGATAAAGGAGCTCGGCGGACTTCGGAAGTTTTTCAACTGGTACGGACCGGTGCTCACCGACAGCGGCGGATTTCAGGTGTTTTCGCTTGCGGTGCTGCGCAAAATAAGCGACGACGGCGTACTCTTTGCCTCCCACATGGACGGAAAGAGAATTTTCATGGGCCCGAAAGAGAGCATGAAAATTCAGGCAAATTTGGGTTCGACGATCGCGATGGCGTTTGACGAATGCGTCGAAAACCCCGCGGAATACTCATATGCGCGTGCGGCGTGCGACAGAACGACGCGCTGGCTTAAAATCTGCAAGGAAGAACTTGCCAAAAACAACGCGCTTCCCGACGCGGTAAACCCCGAGCAGATGCTTTTCGGAATAAACCAGGGCTGCACGTATGCCGACCTCAGAAAAGACCACATGAAGGGCATTTCGGAGCTCGACCTTGACGGCTACGCGATAGGCGGACTTGCCGTCGGAGAGACGGTAGAGGAAATGTACTCGATTATTGAGGAAGTCGAGCCGTTCATGCCCGAAAACAAGCCGAGATACCTCATGGGCGTGGGCACGCCGGTCAACATCCTCGAAGCGGTAAGGCGCGGAGTCGACTTTTTCGACTGCGTTATGCCGAGCAGAAACGCGCGGCACGGCAATTTATTCACGTCCAAAGGGCTTTTGAACCTCAACAACAACAAATACGAGCGCGATCCGCGCCCGATAGACGAAAACTGCGACTGCCCCGCGTGCAGAAATTTCTCGCGCGCGTACATAAGGCATCTTTTCAAGGCGCGCGAGCTTCTTGCGATGCGGCTGTGCGTGCTTCACAACCTTTATTTCTACAACACGCTGATGGAAAAAATAAGGGCTGCGCTCGACGAGGGAAAATTCGAGGAGTTTTTCAAATCGCACGTCGAAATCTTAGGCGCGAGAGTGGATGACTGAATAAAAAAACGGAAGGCAAAGCCTTCCGTTTTTTATTTTATAAAATCAGCATTGCGTCGCCGAACGAGAAAAATCTGTATTTTTCTTTTACGGCTTCTTTATACGCTTCCAATATCTTTTCTCTTCCGGCGAGTGCAGAAACGAGCATTATGAGCGTACTTTCGGGGAGATGAAAGTTGGTAATCAGGCAGTCGAGCGCCTTGAATTTATAGCCGGGGTATATGAAAATATCGGTGTTTCCGCTTTTTGCCCCGATAAATCCGTTTTCGTCAGACGCGCTCTCGACGGTTCTGCACGACGTCGTTCCGACGCAGAAGATGCGGCCGCCGTTTTTCTTTACGTCGTTAAAAGCTTTTGCGCTTTCCTCCGACACGGTATAGTACTCGCTGTGCATTTTATGGTCGGTTATTACGTCCTCTTTTACCGGTCTGAAGGTACCCAAGCCGACGTGGAGCGTTACGTAAATCAG
This sequence comes from Clostridia bacterium, assembly GCA_017959195.1. Lineage (GTDB taxonomy): Bacteria > Bacillota > Clostridia > Oscillospirales > CAG-382 > UMGS882. The sequence continues at coordinate 2,065 of JAGDBE010000011.1, forward strand.
TTTTACGCCCTTTTCTTCGATTTTTCCGAGCAGTTCTTTTGTGAAATGGAGTCCCGCCGTGGGCGCAGCGCTTGAGCCCTCGTATTTTGCGTAAACGGTCTGATACCTATCCTTCGGGCTGTTTTTATTTGTTATATACGGCGGAAGCGGCGTCTGTCCGACCTCGTCGAGTATCGAAAAGAATTCACCCTTAAAGTCGAATTCGACAATTCTGTTTCCGTCTTCGGTTACGTCTTTTACTTCCCCGGAAAGTTTATCGGAAAACTTGATTTTAGTGCCCTCTTTCATCTTTTTGCCGGGTTTCACTATCGTTTCCCACGTTTTTTCGTCTATTCTCTTTAAGAGAAGCACTTCGATTTCGCTTCCCGACGGCTCGTTTCTCGTTTTGCCGTCCGATGACTTTGCGTATCTCCTGCCGTACAGTCTTGCGGGTATAACCTTTGAGTCGTTGAGCACGAGTGCGTCGCCGGGATTAAGATATTCTACGATATCGTAAAAATGCCTATGGCTTATTTTACCTGTTTTTCTATCCAGCACCATAAGGCGGGAATTATCTCTTTTTTCCGCGGGGGTCTGCGCTATGAGTTCTTCGGGGAGTTCGTAATAATATTGTGATTTTAACAGTTCTTTATTATTTTCCATATTTACATCCGGTTATTTTGTGGTATCGACAAGAAGCGTGAGCTTCTTTGTTTTATTGAGCGACAAATTGCTGTCGAGCGTTACGGTATTTCCCTCTATCGAGCAAGGCCAGAGTCTGCCCGCATAGAGCACCTTATAAGGTCTATGGGAGCATTTCACCTTTCTCACCTTTACGTTTCCCGTCTCGATGATTATATCGACGTAATCTATTCCCTGCTCGATATAGCCGTACGCTTCGTCGAAGCTTATAAATCCGCGGTAGACGTTTTCGTCGAGGAAATATTTTTCATTCGGGAAAACGCTCAAAATAAAGGTGTTCTTATCGTATTCAAATCCCGAATAAGCCGAAAGAATCGTTGCGCAGGCGCACAAATCCTCCGTTTTTTTTGCGTTTTTCAGCACGCTCTGTGCGACTTTTACCGATTTTTCGGTATATTTCATCTTTTCAAGCGCGGCGCTTGTCAGAAAATCGTTATTTTGACTTTCGGTATCGAGGTTTTCAGCCGCTTTTTCAAGTATTTCCCTTGAAAACAGTTCAAAGCCCGCGATACTCGACGTCATCATATATACAGACAGTATTTCCGACGGAAACTCGTCGGCATTTTCCTCGATGAACGCGTCAAACGTCTTTTTGAAGACGTTATACTTATCGAGATAGCCGTTTCTTCTCTTTTTATCTTTAAGTATATCCGCCGTCTCTATCATTATGCTTATGCAGCAAAGTATAAGGGACATGAGGTATATCTTCTTTGTTTCCGGCGCGATTTCGTTTATGCGTTTATAAAGAATATCGGTCATATACGATATATCGACCCAGTTCTGCGAGAAAAACCGCAGGTCGGACCTATATTTATACGACGAATACAAATCGACGATGCAGAGAAGCCGTGTATATATCTCCTCTTCGCTGCAGTCGGTATCGTAAAGCGACGGCGCTTTCGGCGCGTCCGTACTGTTTTCCGCCTGCTTCTTCGGGGAAATGAGTTCCTTTATGCGCTCGACCGGCTCGGAATCGTACAGTCCCGGGAAGAAGAATATGTTATCGGCGAGCATTGCCTGCTTTTTATAGCTATTCCTGCTGAAATAATATATGACTCCGTTACTGTCCCTTGACACCTTCGTGCTTTTGAGCGAAAAGAGGGCTGCCGAAAGGACGTCCTTCATTTCGGGCGCCATACACGTTCCCATATATGAATTTCTGAAACAGACGCTGTCGTTATAAAGTCTTGTATAGTTTGAAAAGCAATATCTTATGCAGTCGATGAGCGTCGGGAAATAGTGGGTATAATAATTTTTCTCGGCGTATTTGAGGTTTGTGCCCGAAAAATACGGAAAATTCCATGCGAGCAAGAACCTTACGCTCTCTTTTGAATGAGCGCCCACCTTTTTACTTACGCACAAAAGCGCGGTATTATCCCTTATTCCGAGGTTTTCAAATCTATTGCTAAGATATCCTTTTCCCGCAAGAAGCTTTTCGGGAACGGTCTTTGCGTCTTTATTGTCGGTTCCGAAAAACGAGAAGTCCGACGCGGTGCTTGAAATGCCTATATGTCCCTTTTCCGCAGGTGTAAAATTATCCGACTGCTCGGATAGTTCGATATATGCGCTTCCCGTTTCGGCGTCAAAGCCGAAAAACGCCTTGCCCTTTTCAAATTCGCTTGAAAGCACGGCGCAGACAGACACGAATATATTATTATCGGTGAGGTTTTCTATTTCAAAATCGTAAAATACGGCGGGGATTCCCGAATCGACGGAATTATGAAGAGAGGTCGGGTTAAACGAGGAAATTCTTATTTTCGCGTTACCTTCTTTTGTTCCGCATACCGCTTTTACAAACGGAAACTCGGGAGAAAGAGAAAAGTCTTTTGCGTGCATTTCTTCTTCGCCGTTTTCGCTTGCGGCGGAAAGCAGGAAGCTTTCCTCGTTTTTATTTTCGTCGGCAGTGTATGCCGCAAATTCAAGTTTTCCCAGATTTTTTCCGAAAAGTCCGCTGTCTTTATTTCTGACAAAGCCCTCGAAAGAAGCAACGCCGTCTTTATTGACAACAGCGCTTCCCGTTCCGATTCCGCCGAGCAGATATTTTATTTTTTCGTTTTGCACGCTGTTTTTCACGGCATTCCCTCCCCTTTTATCATTTTCTTTAAATAAAGCATTGTTATTATACCATATCTTGAAAATTATTGCAACACTTCCGATTTCCGGCAGCGCGCCGATTATGTTTTTATTGATAATAACTGTTGAAAAAAATTAAATTTTACTGTATAATTATTATGATATAGTATGTATTATGGAAAAGAAGTGATAAATTTGTCCGAAATAAAAACCGAAAAGTTTTTGAATATAGGTATCGACGTCGGCTCGACCACCGCGAAAATATTGATAGAAGACGACGGAAAAGTTATATATAAACGTTACGAACGCCATTTTTCGAAGGTACGCGAAAAAATAACCGAGCTTGTCAAAAACGCTTCTTCGGTTATTGAAGACAATAAAATAAAGTGCGCTCTCAGCGGCTCCGCGGGACTGGGTATTGCAAACGAAACGGGAATTCCGTTCGTGCAGGAGGTTTTCGCCACCGCTGAAACGGTTAAAAAATTTGAGCCCGACACAGACGTCGTAATCGAACTCGGCGGAGAAGACGCGAAAATCATCTTCTTCTCGGGCGGGCTTGACGAGAGAATGAACGGCTCGTGCGCAGGCGGCACCGGTGCGTTTATCGACCAGATGGCGTCGCTTCTCGACGTTACTCCCGACGAGCTCGACGAGTTATCTTTAAAAGCCGAAAGAATTTACCCCATCGCCTCGCGCTGCGGAGTTTTTGCGAAAACCGACATTCAGCCGCTGTTAAACCAGGGCGCGAGAAAAGAAGACGTTGCGGCAAGCATATATCAGGCGGTCGTGAATCAGACCATTTCGGGACTTGCGCAGGGCAGAAAAATCGCCGGCAAAGTTATGTTTCTCGGCGGTCCTTTAAGCTTTTGCTCGGGGCTCCGCAAGCGGTTTACCGAAACGCTTGAACTAAAAAAAGAAGACGCCATATTCCCCGATTACGCGAAGTTTTCGGTTTCGTACGGCGCGGCTTTATACGCGTCGAAGCAATCAGACGTATTTGATTTTGACTCTCTTTGCAAAAAACTCGAATCTTCCGCGGGAAAAACGAAGGTTATCAATACCGAAAGCGCGCTGTTCAAAGACGAAAGCGAGCTTGAAGAATTCAAGCGCCGCCACAACCGCGCCGACGTTAAAAGGGCCGACGTTTCCAAATACTGCGGCAAAGCGTATCTCGGCATAGACTGCGGCTCGACGACGACAAAGCTCGTTCTTATTTCGGAAGACAACGAATTACTGTACAGTTACTACGATTCAAACAAGGGAAATCCCGTAGAAATCGTAAGAAGCGAGCTCGAAAAGATATATTCCCTCTCGGAAAACCGCATTAAAATCGCGTGCGGTGCATGCACCGGCTACGGTGAGGAATTAATCAAGAACGCCTTTTCCATAGACTGCGGCGTTGTAGAGACGCTTGCGCATTTAAAGGCGGCTAAATTCTTCAACCCCAACGTCGATTTCATTCTCGACATCGGCGGTCAGGACATAAAGTGCTTCCGCGTCAAAAA
>JAGDBE010000089.1 GCA_017959195.1 Clostridia bacterium
GACTATATTGTGGATTTCGTCTATCACGAGAATGACGTTGCCGAGTTTTTTTACTTCGTCGACAAGGCCCTTCATGCGGTTTTCGAACTGGCCTCTGAACTGCGTTCCCGCAACGATAGCCGTCATGTCAAGAAGACAGACCTCGCAGTTTTTGAGCTTGTTCGGCACGTCGCCCTTTGCTATTTTTGTCGCGAGCGCTTCCGCTATCGCGGTTTTGCCGACGCCGGGTTCGCCTATTAAGCACGGGTTGTTCTTCTGCCGTCTGCAAAGAATCTGTATCGTTCTTTCAAGCTCGTTTTCCCTGCCGATAACGCGGTCTATCTCGCCGCGGCGCGCTTTTTCGGTGAGGTTCAGCGTAAAGGCGTCGAGGTTTTTCCTTCCCTTTTGCGTCTTTTTCTTCTTTTCGTCTTTATTTACGCCGGTTCTGTCGGCGCCGAAATTGCCGAGATTTCCGAAAATCGAGCCGAGATTAATCGAGGGAGTCTTGGTTTCGCTCTCTTTTTCGTCGTTATCGTCGGAATCGTTTTCGTTTTCGTTATCTTCGTCTTCGTCTTCGCTTTCGGGCAGAAAGCCCATGCCTTCCATCATTCCCGAAAGCTCGTCGCCCATCTCGTCGAGCTGTTCGTCGTCAATTCCGAGCTTGTCGAGCATTTCGGTTACGGGTTTGATTCCGAGCTCTTTTGCGCAGATGAGGCAGTATCCCTCTTTGAGAACACTGTTTCCCGCGCCGTCGAGTTTTTGCAAAAAGACCACTGCCGGTCTTGAATTGCATCTTTTACAAAGTATTGCCATATATTTTCCTTTCAGTTATCTGCCAAAAAAAGATTTTTGCGTGATTTATTCGGTTTCTTCCTCCTGCGGACCGGTTTCCGCCTTCTTTTCCTTGCGGCGCGTGATAAATTCCCTTATAAAGTACGCGCCGAGGGAGATTACGAAATAAGAAGCCACCGCGATGCATATTATCATTATCGCAAGCGGGCTTATCTTTTCCTTGAAGAGCAGAATTACCGCAATCGCGCCGAAAACGAGCACCGTTGCGAGTTTTCCGAACACGTTCGACATAACGACGGACTTTTTCTTCGTGAACACTATGGAAGCGCCGATTATCGTTAAGATTTCTTTTATGAGGTATATCACCGGCATCCACCACGGTATGTAGTCCATAACCCAGAGGCATATGAACGCCGACGCCTGAATGAGCTTGTCGGCAAGCGGGTCGAGAACTTTGCCGAGCGTGGATATGCAGTTGTATTTTCTTGCAATATATCCGTCAAGAACGTCCGTAAGCCCCGCGGCGAGAAAAACTATTGTCGCCGCAACGTTATGCCCCGAAAGAAGCAGCACGACAAATACCGGAACAAGAAGTATTCTTATTACGGAAAGTATATTCGGAACGTTCTTTAATTTTTGGGAATCCATATCGTTTTTGTTTCCTCCGTTACGTTGATATGCCGAAAAAATTTATCTGTAAATGAATGCAAGCGGATTTATCTCGGTAAACAGCCTGAAAATGAACGCGCCCTTCGCCGTTTCGGGGTCGATGTTCACTCCCGCGCCCGCAAGATACGGAAGCGCGATGTTCACCGCCGTGCAGAAGATAAGCGATACGAGGATCGCAACTAAAAATCCCGCGACGCCGCCGAGAAACTTGTTTGCGGTTTTAAGCACCGGCAGTTTGAATATGAGGTCGAGCAGTAAAATAATTAAATTCAGCACAAGCAGCGACACAAGGAACAGAAGTATTACCGCCACGGCGTTGGAAAGCATTTCCGCCGCCGGCTTTACTATGTAGTCGGCGATTTTTTCAGACGCGTTGTCCTCGCCGTTTTTTACCATTTCCGAAAACTCTCTCTTTACGTCTTCAACGTCGGTGCCGAAGCCTTTGAGAATGAGTTTGAAGCCGTCGGGCGCGTCGTCGATGAGCGTTGACAGATTATCCTCGTCAATAGATTTTCCTATGTATCCGCTTATCTTTTCGTTTAAGTTGTCGGTGAGATTTTGATATACCACCGTATCCCTTAATATCTGCGCTACGAAAGGATACAGGTTTATCGCGATAATTATCGCCGCTGCCGTCGAAATTATGCCGAGCGCCGACTTTACGAAGCCCTTTTTGACCCCGGCGGCTATGAATATTACAAATATCAGTATTATTATTCCGTCAAGAACGAAGCTCATACGCGCATCCTTTCCTTAAAATCCGTTTTACGGCGCATTTTGCCGTACTTTCACCGCTATCATAATATATTATATCACCGTTGTTCCTCAAATTCAATACAAGTTTTCAATTTTATTTAATTAAATTATTCTTTTTTTTCTCTTTTTTGCAAAACGAAACGGCAGGGCGCACCCTGCCGCTTCGTTTCTCTTTTTTTCGGAATCATCCGCCTATCGTTACTTTAAGCGTGCGCGAAATCTTTTCCGAAGTGCCGTTTGAGGAAAGAATTATTGAAATTTCCTTGGTTTCGTCTTCGTCGAGCTCGATTTTGGAGCTCTTCTGTCCCGGGGAGGTCTTTTTGCCGTCAAACTCGAAATACGAGTCCTTTACGCTCGACTCTCCCGTAAGATATATGCTCTTTACGTTGTCAACCGTGATTTCGGCGACTCCGTTTTTAGCGAATTTCGGCGAGTACTCGTCGCCCGTGTCGGTTGTAACCGTAATACCGAGTATTTCAAGAGCTGCCGTTTCGGTTTTTTCCGTCTTTATCTTCTTTGTTTCGGTTGTCAGAGCGTCTTTTTCGTCGGTAAATTCAATGATTATATCGTAGTTTGTGTCGGGCTCAAGGTCCTCAAATTCAAATGTCTTTGTCGTCGTCGCCTTGAGCGAGAGGTCCGTCGCCTTTGTAAAGAATTCGTTGGTATCGCTGTTGCGGTAAACTATCTTTGCGCTTCCGTCGCAATACGTGTTTATCGTAAGAACGGCACCCGTTTCGGTTATTTCGTCAACCTCGGCGTCAAACGGCTTTAAGGTCTTTACCGATATAACCTTTGCCGACGAGGAGAGTCCGTCCGCGTTCTTTACGTATGCCGACGCGGTGTAGGCGGTGTTGCTTGCAAGCTTTGTTACTTCAATCTGCTTTATTTCGCCCGCCTTTATTTCTTCCGGCTCTTTTTCTATCTTTTCGTCGCCTTCCGTAAGCGTTACGTAAACGAATCCGTCTGTATCCGACGATACTTCAAACTTCGCCGTCGACGCCGTCGTCTCGGCCTTGAAGTCGAGTATTTCGGGTGCTCCGTTGTTGGTCGTGAAGTAGGAGCTCTTTGACGAAATTCCCGTTCCGTCGGAATATTCGAGCGAATTTGAAATTATTACGACGTAATATTTGGTGTTCGGCTCGAGCGATTTTTTGGGTGTTAAAGTTATCGTCTTGTTGTCGGCGCTTATTTCGGCTTCGCATTCAACCTTGTTGCCCGAAGTCGAGCCCTTTCTGAGCTCGGCAACGTTGTTTGCTATGAACGCGCCCGTCGCTTCCGTTCCGCCCGAACGGTAAACCGCGCTTGCAAACTCGATTTTGACTGTCGGCGAGCAGGTTACACCCTTTGCGTTGTTTTCGGGAGTTATCGTGCTGTTTCTGGATACCGTTTCAGCGGTTGTGAACGCCGCGAAGTGCATTGCGTTCTCGTTGCCGGAAGCGTCTTCTATCGAGGATTTTCTTATCATTACAAAGTAGGTCGTGTTGCCTTCGAGTTTTGACGACGGCTTCAAGGTTATCGTCTGCTTGTCGGTCGAAAGCGATACCGAAAACGATACAAGCGCTCCGTCCGCGTCTTCCTTGTGGAGTTCGACCACGTTGTTCTTGATGTATGTCGTCGAAAGCTCGTCTCCGCCTATCGCATACATCTTTCTGTCAAACGTTATCTGTATGCTCGTGCCTATGTCAACGTCGGTTTCCTTGTTGTAAGGTAAGAAGTCGGGTGCGCCCGAAAGTCCCGTCTTGAACGTGCTCGACGCGCTTGTGTTGCCCTTGCCCGACGCATTGTAAAGCGTGCTGCTTGCTATCGAAACGTAGTACGTGCTGTTTGACGAAAGCGGGGATACGGGGATAATTCTTATCGTCTTGCCGTCGCCCGAAATCTTTATGTTGTATTTAACCGTTGCCGATGAGTACGAAGTGCCCTTCTTGAAGGTTATAACCTTGTCTCTCAAATAGTCCTCGGTGAGCGCTTCTTTCTTGTTGGAGGCAAATACTTCTTCGGTGAACTTAACCGTGATTTCGGTGTCGGTCGAAACGTCTTCCGTACCGCTTGCGGGCGCAATGGCGGGAGCCATAACCGCCGCCGTCGTGAACGCCGACGTGAATTTCTTGTTCGTCGTGCCGTTCTTGTTCGCTATCTTGTCGGCAAGCACTATAACGTAGTACTTTGTGCCGGCTTCAAGCTCGTCGGGAATGATTTTAACCGTCTTTCTGTCGGAGGTTATTACCGCCGAGAAGTCAACCTTGGTGCCCGACGAGTAGGATTTTCTCAGTTCTATCGCGTTTTCCACAAGGTAGCTCGTCGTGATGTTGGAGCCCGACGGGCGGAATATTTCCGCGTTGAATACGAGCTCTATCATATCCTCGGGAGAAACGCCTGTCGCATTGTTATACGGTTTGACTGTCGCTATGTCAAGCGTGTCCGCCGTCGTAAAGTAGCTGTTTTCCGACGTTACCGCCGTTCCGTTTGAATATGCGAGTTTATTTGAAAGGATTGTTACGTAATATTTAGTGTTGGGCTTAAGCTTTTCTTCGGGCGTGAGCGTTATCACCTTTTTAGCGGTGTTCACGCTTGCGGTGAACGCAACCTTGTTGCCGCTCGTGGAGCTCTCCCTGAGTGTAATCGCATCTTTTACCGACGCGTTTGTGAGCGTGCCGCCGTCTTTAAGTTTTACGGCGTCGGAGAAGGTAATCTTTATTTCCGTTCCCGTCTCAACGCTTTCCGCCGCCTTCTTGGGCGAGAAGGTTACGCTCTTCTTTTCTTCTTCCGCCGTCTCGAACATGAATTCAACTTCGGAGTTGGTATTGCCCGCGGAGTCGAATACGCTTCCTTCCTTTATGCGCACGTAGTACGCGGTGTCGTACGAGAGATCCGCGTCGGGAGTTATCGCAACGCTCTTTCCGCCGACAACCCTTGCTTCAAATGCAATTCTCGTGCCGCTTGACGAGCTTCTTCTGAGTTCGATGCAGTCCTCAAGTTCTCTTGCTGTCAAGTCTCCGCCGTTCTTTGCATATATTGCTTTCGGGAAGGTTACCATTATGTCGGCGCTTACCGCAACGTTGGTCGCGTTCTTTGACGGCGACGTGGAGGTTGCCGCGAAAGTTCCCTTTTCCTCGGTTTCGCCTTCCGAGCCCTCTCCCATCGTTTCGGGACGCTTGGTGTAGGTTACGCCCGACGCCTTTTCGGTTGCCTTCTGAATCTTGCCGTTTCCGCGGAAAGCGCTGGGCGCGTAAACCGTGAGGTTTGCAACGTCAACGCCGTCTCCGAGGGTTATAATGCTGTTTTTGGCAGAACTGCCGACCGACATGTTCTTTATTGCGCCGCTTTGAATAACCAGCGCAACGGGGCTCGTTATTTCAAGCGTTTCCATGTCTTTAACCTTTATTACCGCGTCAGTCATAACCTTGACGCTTCTCGGGGACGCGTCGATTATCGTTGCGTCGGAAACGAGGTCGCCCGACGCGAGATATACCGTGCCGTAGCCCTCGCCCTTTATTTTCGACGGGCTCTTTACCGTAAGGAACGAAACCGTCGCACCGTTTTGCAGTTCGAATTCGGCACCCTGACCCGAAATTATCGCGTCGGAAACGGTCGAATCCTTTATTTTAACGCCCGCCTTGCTCTTTGCGTCGGTTTTCAGCGTGCCGAGAACTCTGCAGCCGTCAAGCGTAAGGGACGCGTTTTCCCTGCCCGACTCGAAAACAACGTCGTCGGTGAATATCGTTTCCGAAAGGAGCGCGTTGTCAAGCGACACCTTGTAGTCGCCGTTATAAACGTTTTCCTCGGTTGAAAGCATGTAAATGAGCTTTGCCGCCTGTCCTCTCGTGAGGTTGCCCTTGGGATTGAGATTCTTGTTCTCGTCGCCCGTCATATATCCCTTTGAGAAGACGAATATCATGTAGTCCTTTGCCCAGTCGGCAATTTCGCCCTCGTCGGAAACGGAAGAAAGGCTCTTTGTCGTCTCCGCCCTTGTCGCGATTCTCGAAAGAATTGCGGCGGCTTCCTGCCTCGTAATATAGTTTGTCGCGATAAACGCGCCGTTTTCGTATCCGCTTATATATCCCGCGTAAACCGCCTTTTTGACGTCTGTATAGAACCAGTCGGTTTCCTCAACGTCAAAAAACGGGTTTTCAGCCGTTTTTGTAATTCCGAGCGAACTGTTTATCATTTTTGAAAATTCCGCGCGCGTAACGTTTACGTCGGGCTTGAACGTGCCGTCCGAGTATCCGTTTATGTATCCTTTTTCAACGCCGTAGGAAATATATTCTTCCGCCCAGTGTCCGGATATGTCCGAAAGCGCAGCCGCCTGCGCCGCAAGCGCAAAAAGCGCGCACAGCACTAAGGCCGACGTGATGATTTTTGCAATAAACGCTTTTCTTCTCAAAGTACTTCATCCTTTCAGAATGTATATTATACCAAAATCATTTCATTCTACTACAAATAGAGTATTACAAATATATCATACACTATATTTTGATTTTTCTCAATAGTTTTTTGAAAAAAATTAAAGAAAATTAATTATTTTTTGAAAAGAATTTTCAAAACCGCGTTTTTTCATTACGAAAAATTTCTCCTCTTACGCTTCGCATTTGCTTTTTTTGAAAAAGTATGATACAATGTCCTATCAAAGTTTACACAAACCGGTTTCAACCCCGTGCAAAAGGTGATTTATCCATGAAAGAAAAGAGAATATCCCAAAATACAATAATAATTCTGTGCTGGCTTATTTACAGCATGGCGTATCTCGGCAGATACAGCTACAACGCAAACATAACGCTCATCATCGACAGCTACGGCGTAACAAAGGCGCAGGCGGGGCTCGTCGCGACGTTTTTCTTCTTTGCGTACGGCGTCGGCCAGGTAATAAACGGCATTCTAAGCAGCCGATACAACAAAAGAATCCTCTTCCCGACGGTGCTTCTGGTTTCCTCTGCGATAAACCTTGCGCTGTATTTCGGCGCGCCGTTTTTTTCAATAAAGTATCTCTGGCTGATTAACGGCTTCGCGCAGTCGTGCCTGTGGTCGGGTATCGTTTCGGTCATAAGCAAGACGGTTGACGACGCCCATCTGGGCAGGGCGATGCTTCTTTTAAGCACAACGACCTGCGTCGGCACCATCGCCGCCTATTCTTCAAGCTCGCTCTTTGCTTTCCTTAACAATTTCCGCCTCGCGTTTCTTTTCGGCGCCGCGGTAATGACGCTGCTCGGCGTAATCTGGTTTTGCGTTTACGGCAAAGACCTCGAGATTTACAGAATGGAAAAAGAAAAGGAAAACACGGGCGGACGTAAGGGAGCAATGCGCGGATTTATTGTCCTTATGATGTTTCTGGGATTCGTTTCGGTCATCCATAACATCGTCAAAGACGGGCTTACGACGTGGGTGCCCGAAATTCTGAAAGACAGATACGGACTTCCCGACAGCCTTTCGATACTGCTTACGGTGGTCCTTCCGATACTCGGCATTTTCGGCGCGCTTATATCGCTGAAACTCAACAAATATATCAAAAACTTCCTTCTCCTCATATCGCTTCTCTTTGCGGTATCGACAGTGGGAATCGCCTTTATTGCGGGCGTTCCCGCGATGAACGTCGTGCTTGCCGTAATACTTTTCGGCGTCGTCGTATGCATGATGCACGGCATAAACAACGTGGTAACGTCTTTTGCGCCGCTTAAACTCAGAGACGTGGTCGATTCGGGCAAAATGGCGGGCATACTCAACGGCTGCTGCTACGCGGGAAGCACGGTGAGCTCCTACGCGCTCGGCAAAATCGCCGACGTCGGCGGCTGGCAGACTGTGCTGAATATTCTCGTGATACTGAGTCTCTGCTCGATAGTCGTCGGAATTATCGGAAGCAGATTCGGAAGAAATGAAAAATGAATAATTATGAAGAAAAGCCGTCAATTTCCTTGAAATTGACGGCTTTTTTTCTTTTAAAATAAAGAAGCCTTCTCTACTGCAGACGGCCGGGCTCCAATTGCCCGGAGGTCTGCCTCAAGATGGCTCTACGTATATTATACGCACAAAAACCCGTTTGTCAATACAAAATCGGAAAAAACCCGAAAATTCCATAAGTTTTCGGGTTTTTCTCCTCAATTATTCATTATTCATTCTTCATTATTCATTATTGCTTACGCGCTGTCTTATCAAGACTGCGGCAGCGGCAAGCACGCAGATTACGACGTCGAAAATCACGAATTTCAGAAGAAACGCGTCGGAAAGTATGGTGTTGAGATAATAAAACGGCGGAAGAAGGTATTTCGGCAGCTTTACGAAGTTTGCGGAAAGTATTACCGGGCACAGCACCATCATAACCGTCATTACTATCGGCGTTACCGCGCCGAGCGTGATTTCGCTGCGGCATAATATCCGAAGTATTTCACAAAACGCCGAAACCGCGATAACGTAAAGCAGCATATTCGGAATTTCGATTAAAAATCCCGCCCACAGGCCGCAAAAGTACAGTGCCGCAAGGGTTGCGGCGGCCGCCGGCAATACTGCCGTTATATGGCAGAAAAAGGGAACGAACGCGCGCTTTTTTCCCTTCAGGCGTTCGAAAATTCCCTGCTGCTCTTCTCTGCACGCCGTCATGCACGACGCAAGCGCCGCAAGAAGTATAATCATCGCAAGAAGCCCTCTCACCGGTGCGGTAAGCAGACCGCTCTCCTCTTTTTTCGTGCCGTCGACGTAATAATAATCGACAAGGGCGGCCGTCCTTGCTTTTGAATCGAAATATGCGCGCAAGTCTTCTTCGGGCAGCGGTCCGTCGGTTGATAGGTCGTTAAGAAAATCGCTGTATGCGCCGTACGCAACGTACGGAATCATCGCGATGCACAGGATCTCCTCCGAAAGAGAGAGAATTGCGCTGTTTTCACGTTCCACGACGGTAACCGCGGGGTTGCTGCTTCTGCTTGACGCGAATTTTGCCGCCTGGACGCCCGCGTCTTCTCTGAAAATCCACGCCGCGTCGCATTTACCCGACGAAACGAGGCTTACCGCCTCCTCTTGCGTTTCGCAGACAACGTATTTCAGCACGCTGTTGCCGTTCGCAAGGCGGTCAACCGTTTCGACGGAAAATTCGTCGTTTCCGAGGCGCGCAAGCGCAATCGAAAGCAGTCCGCCGCTATCGGACGGCATGAGTTTTATTGCAAAAACCGTAAGCGGAATCAGCAAAAGAATCGCAATATATATTTTCTGTTTGAGTATCCGTTTTGTAAGAATCGCGTACCAGAGGCACAGTTTTTTGAGTTTTTTCATGACTGCGTCTCCTCTCTGTTAATCAGACGGTATCTGAGAAATACCGAGGCGGCGAAGAACAGAACTGCATATATGACCGTCTCAACGACGCTTTGCGTCGACGTTTCCCCGAGAAGCCGCACCGCAACTCCCACAGGAAGATGCGCCGTGAACGCGCGCACCTGTTCCGGAAAGAAGGAAATCGGATAAAAGCATCCGCAGATATATCCCTGCACGATTGCAACAAGAAACTGCAAAATCGGCGCGCTTACTCCGTCGTTTGAAAGCTCGTATAAAAACTGCTGCATAAGGCATATCATGACCGCGCATATAAAATACAGCGCGATAAAACGCCCCGACAGCAAAACCGCAAATTCGCCGAGGTCGGCGTGGAATAACGCCGACGCCGCCTTTGCCGCGCCGAACACCGGAAGCGTACAAAGCGCCATAAGAATTATATATGCGCCCGCCTCTCCCGCTATCTGCCGCGCGGCGCCCAGCTTTTTTACGGAAAGCATGCGCGAAAGTTCGCCGTTTTTGTGAAACAGAGGACTGCAGCTTACTCCCCAGAACAAAAGATATTCTATCATTATTCCGCAAATCATATAGGTTATAAGCGAAAAATGCCCCAGAATTCCGAGCGTTTTCAATTCATAGTTGTCGTGTCTTGTCAGCATCAGCGCCGCGAGTTTTTCGAAAAGCCCGTCGCCCGCGTCGGAGGGGTTTATCTGCGGAAAACGGTCCCTCACGTAATTCTGGGCTCCGTAAATCGCATTCGTGGTTTCAAGGCCCGCCTTTGCCGTATTGTCGACGATTTCGCCGACAATCGTCATTCCGAGGCTCGTCGAAGTGCTGTCCGTTACGAATTTTAAGCTCGTGTCCCGTCCGTAGTACATGTCGCGCGCATAATTTTCGGGCACGACGATATACCCGCTTATCACTCCTTTGACAAGCAGGTCCTTTGCCCCGTCCTCGGTCGCTTTTACCGCTTTTATTGCGAAATTCAGGGAATCATAACTGTTTATGGCGTTTACGACAACGTCGATAAGTCTGTCGTCGGGTGCGCCGGCAATTCCGACGGTAACGAGGCTTTCCGCCTCTTTTTTCGCGGCGTCGGCGTAAATTGCATAGCCCGCCGCGCAAAGAGACGCAAGCAGTGCGGCCGTCAAGACGAGCACGCGCGGAAACATCTTCATTTTCCGCTTTATTTGTAAAAGAAAATAAACGAAACCCCTATTTTTCATGAGAATTCAACTTTTTTAAAAGGGTTTGTCCGTCAACGTCCTCAATGGCCGACAAAACGCCGTCGCAAAGGAGATAGCAACGCGTGCACTCCTTTAATTCCTGCGCGTCGTGAGTTACTAAAACGGCTGCTCCCCCGCGCTTTACGAAATCGCCGACAAACGCTTTGAGTCTTTCTTTCGCCGCAAGGTCGAGCGCCGCCGTCGGCTCGTCGAGAAGCATAATCTCGGGGTCGTTTGCAATGGAGCATCCGACGGAAAGGCGCTTGCGCATGCCTCCGGAAAGCTTTTTCACCGGCTTTTTCAAAAAATCGCCGATTCCGAGCTCCTTTAACATGCCGCTTTCAAGCGACTTTTTCAGCGCGTCCTTTTCGTACCAGAGCCGCAGATTGTCGTATGCGTTCAGCTCCTCTATGAGCGGAGTGCCCTGCGGCACGTATGCGACTCTGTTTCCCGCGCCGCGGGAAAGAAGGTCGACTCCGTCTGAAAGAAACTGACCTTCGTCCGCCTTGATAACGCCGGCAAGGATGCGAAGCAGCGTTGATTTTCCGCTGCCGTTCGCACCTATTATGCCTATCGTTTCGCCGCCGTTTATCGCAAACGAAACGCCGCGTAATATCTGATTTTTACCGTATTTTTTTGAAATATTTACAACTTCACCGTTCATACGCCGAGCTTACCAACCCCAGTCGTCATCGTCGTCGTAATCGTAGTCGTCGTAACCGTAATCGTCGTCTTCAAAGTATTCGGCAGGAACGCCCGCTCTCTTTAACGAATCAAAGAGTTTATCCTGCGCCGCTTCGGTGTCCATGGATTCAAGCCACGTATCCGTGTCGACTTTGTCGCTTTCGCTCACGTTCGGAACCCTCGCGCCGTTGTTTGACCTGCTCGAAACCTTTATCGTTGCGACGGTCTGGCTTTCGTTCATAACCGATACCGTCGCGTCGAGTTTGCCCGTTTCGGAAGATATTTCCGTCCTGAAGCGGAATCCCGCAAGAACGGGGCTCATGCCGTTGTCGTCGAGATAGTCCTTTTCGGGCGTTACGGTAAACGTTCCGTAAATCTTTCCGTCCTTTGCCGCCTTCTTGTCGAAGTTTTCAACGTCGACCTGCGCAACAAGCGAATCCCCCGAGCGAAGCGTCAAGCTTCCGCTTAACTTGTTTCCGGAGCGCGTGCCGCTGCCGGTAAAGCTCATTGAGTCGAGGTCTCCCTCGCATGCAAAGTCGTTTCCGTTCCATGCAACGAGATAATACGTCGGCTTTTTGCTGCCGTCCGCGGGTACGTAGCGGCGTCCCCACTCTTCGCCGTCCTTGTCGACGTACACAGTAAGCGTGCCGACGAATTCGTTTCCGCTTTCTCCGCCGTTTTTAGCGTCGTCAAGCTCATTTAAGAAATCGGCGTACGCCGCGTCGGGATCCTCGTCAGCGCTTTCTGCGGCAGTGCGTATTAAGTTTTCAAGATCGCGGTCAATGCGGGCCTCGTCCGAAATTGCGCTTGCAATAGCCGCTTTCGTCTCGCCGTCGATGTTTACCGTGAGCGCGTCGTATTCCGTCGAATATGCGCCGACGTATACCGTCTCTTTCGTCTTTTCAACCTTGTTGAGTTTTCCGATTACAATCTCTCCGTAGCGGTCTATAACCTTGCTTAAAGAGTCCATGTCAATGCCGGAAGCGCCGACGAGACTCTCAACCGAGTCGTTCGACTCCATGTAGGCGTATTTGCTCGAAAAATCGGGCAGATGAACGAGCATTTCCTTGCTTGAGGAGTCCAGAAGCATGTCAAACGAGATAATTTTCGTGTTGTTCAAATTGAGCGTGCCGGCCTCATACGTTTTCGTGCCGTCCTTGCCCGAGCCGATATCGAGGGAAAGGGATTTAAGCCAGTCGAGATCCATTCCTCCGGCAGAATCGCTCAAAAGGTTTCTGCCTTCGTCGGTAAGGGTAATCTCTATGCTTGCGTCCGCGCCGCCGCGTCCGGTCCATACGCCCGTGTTCGACGTAAACGCCGTCATCATCGCAACGTTCGACTTTTCAATGCTCTGATAGTAAACGTCGGGTTCGGCGTCTTTCATTATCTTTACGCTGCTTCCGCCGCCGCTGCCGCCGAAACCGCCTCCGATACCGCCGCCCGAAAGCATCCTGAAAAGGAAGAATCCGCCGACGGCAAGCAGTGCAAGAACCGCGATTATCGCAATAATAACCGGCGCCTTGCTCTTTTTCTTTTGCATCGGAGCGCCGTATCCGTAAGGCGCGCCGTAGGGCTGCTGAGGCTGGTTATACTGAGGCCGCATCTGGTTATATTGCGGCTGCTGATTGAACTGCTGGTTATACTGAGGCGCCGCATACTGCTGAGGCTGATTATACTGAGGCTGCGCGTTGTACTGCGGCTGCCGTGTGTATCCGGGCTGACCGAACTGCGGTGCGTTTTGCTGCGGCGCCGCATATTGCTGCTGCTGCGGCTGAACGTACTGCGGCGGATATGCCGGGGGAACAAACTGAGGCGAAACGGGGGCCGGAGCCTGCTGTTTCGGGGCTTCATATGCTTCAGGAACGGGTTTCGGGGCTTCATATGCAGGAGTGTCCTGCGGGATATTTTCTTTCGGAGCGCTTTCCTGCGGCTTTACTTCCAAAGGCTGTTCCGCTTCAAGCTCGGCTCCGCAAAAGCGGCAAAATTTTCCGCTGACGTTTTCCGCGCCACATTTTTTACAATACACAATGATTCCTCCGTTCATATATGATATATAATATATTTATTATCCCAAACTTGATTATAGCATGCCGCACATTTAATGTCAACCGCTTTTTCACCGTCGGGAGCCCCGACAGGCAGTTACGCGGCAAAGCGGTTCGGAAAATTTGCGATTTTTGTGCCCGCGGGGAAGTTCAAAAAGAAACTCAAACCTAAAAGGAGCGCCTGCGGGCGCTTTCGGGAGCCCCGACGGGCAAACACGCGGCAAAGCGGTTCGGAAAATTTGCGATTTTTGTGCCCGCGGGGAAGCTCAAACAGCGACCCAAACCAAAAAGGAGCCCCGACGGATAAAAGAATGAAGAATTAATAATGAAAAACGAATAATTGAGGTGAAAAGCCGTAAACTTGCTCAAAGTTTACGGCTTTTTTCATTGTTTGAAATTATTTCGGGTTTGTGGTATAATGAAAAAA
>JAGDBE010000090.1 GCA_017959195.1 Clostridia bacterium
AAAAAGGGTGCGGAAAGCGAATATTTTGCTGAAATTTGCACTTTAAAAGAAAAATACCGCGGAAAAATCAAAATCTTTTGCGGAATCGAGCAGGACTACTTTTCCGAAAGCCCGACGCAGCCGTACGATTACGTTATCGGCTCGGTTCATTTCTTGAAGCACGGTAACGATTACATTTCCGTCGACGAAAGCGCAAAATCTTTTGAAAATTCCGTAAAAAAATACTTCGGCGGCGACTATTACGCGTTTGCCGAAGAGTATTTTGAGCTCGTCTCAGACGTTGTGGAAAAGACGGGCGCCGACATAATAGGGCATTTCGACCTCGTATGCAAATTCAACGAAAAGCATCACTTTTTCGACGAAAACGACAAGCGGTACGTACGCGCTTACAAAAAGGCGGCGGACAAGCTTCTCAAAACCGGAAAGCCTTTTGAAATAAACGTCGGCGTGATAGCGCGCGGCCACAAAACCGTTCCCTATCCGTCGGAAGAAATCCAAAAATACTTAAAAAAGCGCGGTGCGTCGTTCATTATAACGGGAGACGTGCACAACAAGGATTTTTTAGGGCTTGACTTCGGAATAAAAGCAGATTAAAAAAGGAAAACAAAAAAGCCTCTGAACTACGTTCAGAGGCTTTTTATTTATTATTTTTATTCCTTTACGTCTTCGATATTTTCGGCTTCTCTTACGAGTCCCTCGCTCTTTTGCGAGTTATCCGACCAGATTATCTTTCTCGGGCAGTTCTTTTCGCATTCGCCGCATCCGATACACTTTTCGTAATCTATTTCGGCGACGAAATCGGTAACCTTTATCGCGCCCGTCGGGCAGTTTTTCTCACAAAGTTTACAGCCGATACAGCCGACGTCGCAGACCTTTCTGGTCACAGGTCCCTTATCTTCCGAGCGGCATCCCACCCAATGTCTTGCGTCGTAGGGAATGAGTTTTATTATTCCTTTCGGGCACGCCGCAACGCAGGCGCCGCACGCTCTGCATTTATTGTAATCGACCGCCGCGACTCCGTTTATTATATGAATTGCGTCGAATTTGCACGCCGACGCGCAGGTGCCGAGTCCGATACAGCCGTAGGGACAGAGTTTGTCGCCGCCGGCGAGTTTATTTGCCGCCTCGCAGTCGGCAATTCCCTCGTAAATATATTTTTTCTTTGCGAGTTCATGCGTGCCGGAGCACATTACCTGAGCGCGGAAACGCTTTCCGTGGCTCGCTTCGACGCCCATGACTTCCGCCATCTTTGCGAGATTTTCGTCCGAAACCGAGTGGCAGGCGTTTACTTCCGCCTTTCCTTCAACTATCGCCTGTGCGAGAGAGGCGCAGCCGGTATATCCGCATCCGCCGCAGTTTGCGCCGGGAAGCAGGTCAATAAGTTTTTCAATTCTTTCATCGGTTTTCACCGCGAATATCTTGCCCGCAAGAGCAAGAATAAGTCCCAAAACTCCGCTGATAACGGCAAAGCAGCCAAGGGCAACGAGTATATTATTCATATTGTCATCCTATCCTTTCTTTTCGTTATCAGAACGGCAGTTTTATTCCCGAAAAGCCCGCGAATGCCATCGCGATAAGTCCTGCCGTAACGAGCGCTATCGGCGTTCCCTTAAAGCTTTTCGGAGTTTCCGCAAGCGCCACCTT
Organism: Clostridia bacterium; assembly: GCA_017959195.1. Classification (GTDB taxonomy): domain Bacteria; phylum Bacillota; class Clostridia; order Oscillospirales; family CAG-382; genus UMGS882. Next base: position 1,645 of record JAGDBE010000090.1, read on the forward strand.
TTCGCGCACGAACGAAAATATCACTATGGCCATCGTAAAGCCGAGCGCCGAGCCGAAGCTGAATATTATCGACGTTACGAAGTTGTATCCGTTCTGTATGCAAAGCAGCGCGGAGCCTAAGATCGCGCAGTTTGTGGTTATGAGCGGAAGGTATATTCCGAGTGCCGAATAAAGCGACGGCACGGATTTGCGCAAAAACATCTCAAGCAGCTGCACGAGCGACGCTATTACGAGTATGAACGCTATCGTCTTTAAGTATTCGAGTTCAAACGGTACGAGAACGAAATGGTAAACGCACCACGTAACCGCCGTTGACACCGTCATTACAAAGGTTACGGCGCATCCCATTCCCACCGCCGTCGAAGTCTTTTCGGAAAGTCCCAGAAACGGGCAGATTCCCAAAAATCTTGAGAAAATATAGTTATTTATGAGTATTGACGAGATCAGAAGACTGAACATTGCTGCAAGCGACATTATCTGTTACCTTCCTTTCTCTTTGCTATAAACGCCTTTACCGCGTTTACAACCGCAATAATCGCGCCGAGCGTTACAAACGCGCCCGCCGGCTGTGTAAAGAAGCTTATTCCGGGATAAACGCCCGCGGAAACGTCGATTTCCCATATCGTTCCGTTTCCGATAAGTTCTCTTACCGCTCCGAGCACGCCGAGTGCAAACGTAAAGCCGAGTCCCATGAAAAGACCGTCGAGCATCGAGTCAAGCGGCGGATTTTTTGAGGCGTACGCTTCGGCTCTTGCAAGAATGATGCAGTTTACGACGATGAGCGGTATGAAAAGCCCGAGCGACGCGTCGAGCGACGGCAGAAACGCTTTTATCAGCAGTTCTATTGCCGTAACGAATCCCGAAATAATGACTATGTACGCCGCAATTCTTACCTGCTTTGGTATGAATTTCCTGAGCAGCGAGATGAGAAGGTTTGAAAGTATGAGCACCGCCGTTGCCGAAAGCCCCATGCCTATACCGTTTTTTGCGGAAGTACTCGTCGCAAGCGTCGGGCACGTTCCCAAAAGCTGTACGAGTATCGGGTTCTGGTCAAACAGGCCTTCAATAAGCCTTGCGAAAAGCGAGCGCTTATTCGTTTTCTGCTTTTCGTTTGTCATCCTAAAGCCACCTCCCCGAACATTTTTCCTATCTGCGCAAGGGCGTTGTCTATTGCTATCGTTACCGGCTCGCTCGTCCTTGTAGCACCGGAAATTATTATACTTTTAAGTTCCGACGTGCTTTGAGAAAAGCCCTCTTTTCTGCCTTTGAATTTATCAAGGAAAGTTCTCTCCCTTATCTTGTCGCCGATTCCCTTGGTTTCGGATAAGGATATTACCTTTACGTCCTTTATCGTGAAATCGGGATTTACCGCGACAAGCAGGTCGATTTCGTCCTTGAATCCCATCGGCGACGTCTCGACGCAGTAGCCGAACACTTCACCGTTTTCGTCTTTAATTATGTAAACCGCGTCGACGTCGGAATCAAGATCCGCGTCGGCGTTTTCGCAGCTTCCCAAGGGGTTTCCGCTTTCGTCGGTTATCTTAAAACCGCCGTCTTCCGACACCGAAAAGACCATGCCGTCGGAAGAATATATGTCCGAAAGAGCGGACGCCGTATTCATTTTCTGGTTATACGCTATGCGGTCCTTGGTAATGAAGTTGACCGCCGCAACGAGGGTTGCGATAAAAGCGCAGATGACGAGAAGCTTCAGAGCCGTTAAGGCGATATAAGCGAAAGTGCTTTGAGACTTACTTTTGTTCTCCAACCTTATTACCTCCTCCGAACTTCACGGGCGCCGTAATCTTATCGAGCGCAAGCGTAAACAAATTCATAATGAGTATCGCAAACGACACGCCTTCGGGATAGCCGAAGTACCTTATGAACACCGTTATAAGACCGCATCCGACGCCGTAGATAAGCCGTCCCGTCTTGGTTACGGGAGACGTCGTATAGTCGGTCGCCATAAATACGGCGCCGAGCATAAGACCGCCTGAGCACAGTTCATAAAGCATAAACTGCACGTTTGGCGCGCCATTTGCCGGGAACACGAGTGTAAGCAGCGCCACCGTCGCGATAAACGACACGGGAATGTGCCAGGTTATCACCTTTCTTGCTATAAGGTATATTCCGCCGAGCAAAATCAGCGTTACGGAAATCTCGCCGATACATCCCGGCATATTTCCCAAGAACGTATCGAAAAGCGCCGTTTCGGGAAGCGTTCCCTTTTGCAGAAACGCAAGCGGAGTCGCTCCGGCGACAACGTCGGAGGCGTGGGGTTCGGCGTACGTCGAAAGTTCCTTCGAGAACGAAATGAAAAGGAAAACTCTCGCCGCAAGCGCGGGGTTTAAGATGTTTTTACCTATTCCGCCGTAGAGCTGCTTTACTATCACTATCGCGAAAAAGCTGCCGAGGACCGGCATCCAGAGCGGTACGGTGGAGGGAAGGCTGTATGCGAGCAGCATTCCCGTAACTACCGCCGAAAAATCGCCGACAGTGTTGCTTTTTTTGAGTATTTTTCTGTAAAGATATTCGAAAACGACGCTTGACGCGACGCTGATAAGCGTTATCCACAGCGGACGAAGTCCGAAAACGTATATGCTCCACACGAGTATCGGCAGCAGCGCTATTACCACGTCAAGCATGATGATTCTCGTGTTTACGGGGCTGTTTGTATGCGGAGACGCGCTCATTTTCAGGAATTTTCTTGCCTGGGTGTTGTCAGTCAAATTTCAGCGCCTCCTTTTTACATTTTTTCGGCGGCGGCAGCCGCCATTTTCTTTCTTTGCGCGTTAATCTGCGCTTTGGTGTTTCTTATGTGCTGGACTATCGGCACCCTGCCGGGACAGATATACGTGCAGCATCCGCATTCGACGCAGGAGAGGATATTGAATTTCTCACACATCTCCTTGTTGTCAACCTTTGAAAACGCCGCAAGGTAGTTGGGCATTAAGTGCATGGGACATACCGACACACACTTTCCGCAATGTATGCAGTTGCCCTCCGACGGCTTTTTCTCATCTTTTTCAAAGAGTGCAAGTATTGCCGACGTATTTTTCATCACGACGGAATCGTAATTCCACTGCGCGTTGCCCATCATGGGGCCGCCGCTGATTATTCTTCCTATATTGTCTTTTATTCCGCCGCAGAAGGCGAATATGTCCTCGTAGCTCGTTCCTATGGGCACTCTTATGTTTTTCGGCTCGTTCACGGCGTCGCCGTCAACCGTTACGACGCGCTTTATAAGCGGCATGCCCGTCTTCATGGCGTGATAAACGGCGGAAGAAGTTTCCGCGTTGAAAATCACGCATCCGACGTCCGCGGGAAGCTTGCCTGCCGGCAATTCCACGCCTTTGAGCGCATATATGAGCTGTCTTTCGTCGCCCTGCGGGTATTTCGTCTTCAAAATCTCGACTTTTAAACTCTTGTCGTCGCCTATGGTCTTTGAAAGCACCTTTGCGGCGTCTTTTTTATTCGCTTCCACAGCGAAAATCACGCTGTCCACGTTCAACGCGTTTTTGAGTATTTTCGCGCCGTTCACTATCGTCTCGGGCTCTTCGAGCATAAGGCGGTGGTTTGCCGTGATATACGGTTCGCACTCGGCGCAGTTGATTATTACGTCCTTTGCCTTGCCGATTGCCGACGAAATCTTAGCGTAGGTCGGAAACGCCGCGCCTCCCATGCCGGAGATTCCCGCTTCCTTTACCTTTTCGATAACGTCTTCGGCGCTTGCCTTATATATGTCGCCGTCATACGGCTTTACCTCTTCGGACAGCTCGTCCTTGAAGTCGTTTTCGATAATGACGTAAGCCGTTTTTCCGTAGCCCGTATAAGACGGCCTCATTTCCACGTCTTTTACGACGCCGGATACGCTTGCGTGCACGGGGCATGAAAGTCCGCTGTCAAAGCGGCCTATTACCTGCCCTGCTTTCACCGCGTCGCCCTTCTTTACAAGCGGCGTTGCCGGAGCGCCTATGTGCTGCTGCATAGGTATTGAAACAACGGCGGGTGAAGGAAATTCACAAATTGCGCAATCCTTTGTGTTTTTCGATTCGGGAATATGTATTCCGCCCCTGAATGTTTTTGCCATGCCCTTTACCTTTCCCTTACATTTTTTGATACTTTCTCACAAATATTTATTATACCACGCAGAGATTAAAATTTCAATGTATATATATTGTATATATTTATAATATAATACAAAAGCGGACCCGCAAAAACGGTATCCGCCCATTTTTCAGAATAAAAAGTCCGAAACCTTATATACGTCGCCGGCACCCATGGTTATCGCCATGTCGCCTTCTTTTGCGTTTTCTTTTATAAATTCCGCTATTTCTTCAAAACTGCCGAAATATTCAGCCGACGGAAGATATTTTCTTATGTCTTTTGAAGATATGCCGTTTACGTTCTTTTCGCGCGCCGCGTACACGTCAGCCATTACAACGACGTCGGCAAGCGACAGCGATTTTGCAAAATCCTCCATCAAAGCTTCAAACCGCGTATAAGTGTGGGGCTGGAAAATGCAGAAAACTCTGCCTTTGCAGACTTTTTTCGCGGCTTTGAGAGTCGCCTCTATCTCGTCCGGGTGATGCGCGTAGTCGTCTATAACCAGAGCGCCGCTTTCAAGAATGCCTTTTTTCTCGAATCTGCGCTTTACGCCGCAGAATTCAGAAATGCCCTCAGACACGCATTTTCCGTCAACAGAGCATAGATACGACGCCGCGGCGGCCGCTGTTGCGTTAATTACGTTATGTAAACCCGGCACCGACAGTTTTATGCTGCAATAATTCTTTCCGAACGCCATAACGTCAAATCCGTAATATCCGTTTTCTTCCTTGATATTACATGCGTAAAAGTCGGCGTTTTCGCTTTGCGTCGAGAAGGTATACGTCTTTGTCTTTATATTTTTCGCCGCAAGCACGGTATTTTTGCAGTCGGCGTTGATAAGCGCGATATTTTCGCTTTCTCCGCTGTCGGTATCCATATATTTTTCAAACGATTTTATCACGTTTTCAATATTGCCGAAAAAGTCGACGTGGTCGAGCTCGGTGTTGAGCACAAGCCTTATCGTCGGGCGCATAGCGTGATATGAATTTTTATATTCGCACGCTTCAAACACCGCGATATCGCCGTTTCCCGCGTAATAAGTGGAATTAATAAGCGGAATTACCGCGCCCGCAAGCACCGTCGCGTCGTTTTTAGCCTTATTCATGACGTGGCAGAGCATACCTGTCGTCGTCGATTTTCCGTGAGTGCCGGCAACGCCGACGGAATGTCTGTATCCGCTCGTTATCTCTCCCAAAAGCTCGGCTCTCGATATGATTTTCGCGCCTCTTGACTTTGCAAGCAGCATCTCGCTGTCATTTTCGGAAATCGCCGCCGTATATACCACCGTGTCGAAGCCGTTCTGGTTATCGGGAGAGCAGGTATAATTCACCTTTATGCCGTTTTTTTCGAGGTCCTTTGTGATTTCGCTCTTTTTCATATCGTAGCCCGCAACGCATGCGCCTCTGTTTTTTAATATCATCGCAAGAGACGACATACTTATTCCGCCGATACCTATGAAATATACGTTTTTGTAACCGGAAGTGTTCATAAAAGCATTCCTTTCGGGAAAAATATCAAAAAGCTTTTTACCTCTGAATAATTACGCTTTTTAAGTGAATAATACTTCATGTAAACTCAAATTTTAATTCAAGGAGCATAATATGGAAATTACCGACGTTAAAATCAGAAAAACCTTTGAAAATCAGCCTCTGCGCGCCGTGCTCTCCGTCGTTTTCGACAACTGTCTTGCGGTTCATGACGTGAAAATCATTTTCGCGCGCGACAAATATTTCGTCGTCATGCCGAGCAAAAAGTCGCCCGACGGCAGTTTTAAGGACATCATACATCCCATAAACTCGTCCTTCCGCGAAGAACTCGAAAAAACCCTCGTGAGCGAGTATCTGTCCTTGGAAGAAACGCCGCGAAACAGCGAAAGCTTTGCAAAATAACACAATGCAAAATATGCGGCACAAAGCAAGATCACACACCGATAGATCGAATATGCTGACATACACGTCCTTTGCCGAAAATGCTCAGCCCAGGTGTACTCACGGCACATTACCCGTATCACTTAATGCTGCTCGGTTCCCCGCCTGACATGGTTCATGAGGGATAATTGCGCAAGGCCAAGGCCTCAACACATCTCCGGCATGACTGCTGCACATAAGCAACCCTCAAAACCGGAATCCATCCCTGCTACAGCGGATTTCAGGTACAAGACACCGCTACCGCCCCGACTGGTGTGACCTTGCTTCATACCGCATTGTCGGAAGAAGCATTCGTTAATTTTATTATACTTTTTCTACGTTTGAATTATACCACACTTTTGTCAAAAAATCAATAGCAAATATCCGTATTATCAACAAAAAAAGCACCCCGCGTTTGCAAGGTGCTTTCTTTTTTACTGCTGCAGAAGTTCAAACTTATAGCCGACTCCCCAGACCGTCTTTATGGTCCACTTGTCCGAAACACCGTCGAGTTTTTCGCGCAGTCTCTTTACGTGCACGTCAACGGTTCTCGAGTCGCCGAGATAGTCAAATCCCCAGACCTTATCGAGAAGCTGGTCGCGTGTGAAAACTCTGTTGTAGTTGGAAGTCAGAAAATAGAGAAGCTCGAGTTCCTTCGGGGGAATGTCCACGGGTTTTCCCGCAAGTTTGAGCTCATACTTCTGACGGCTGATTTCGAGGTTATCGAATTTGATAACTTCGCTGTCGTCGGTGTCGTGTCCGGAATATCTGCGGAATACGGCCTTTACTCTTGCGAGCACTTCCTTCATATCAAACGGCTTTGTGATAAAGTCGTCTGCGCCGAGCTCGAGTCCCAGAACCTTATCGAATACCTCGCTCTTCGCCGTTACCATGATAATCGGCTTTGAGGAGATTTCTCTTATTTCTCTGCATATCTGCCAGCCGTCTTTTCTCGGCATCATTATATCGAGGAGAACTAAGTCCGGTTCATAAATCTTAAATGCCGACAGCGCCTTGATACCGTCATATGCAGTAACCGTCTCGTAGCCTTCGTTTTCAAGATATATTTTCAGCAGGTCACAGATATTCGTATCGTCGTCTGCAATAAGAATTTTATATCCCATTTATTAACCCTCCATTTTAGAAATTTTCCCAAAATATTCATCTTTGTGTCAATTATATAACATTATTGGCAATATTTGTTTAATAAATGGTAAACAATTCAAGAACTAACTATTAATCATGCAGTTTTGTTTGAAAACTCGTCATAATTTATTGAAATTTATTGAATATTTCACCTCGTCTTTATAGGAGGAAAAATCGGCGGCGCTTTTGCCTGAAATATTGTAGACGGCGAAGTTGACAGCCGGCAGAACCGCCTTTATAAGCGGGATTGCGGTATATACGTCGTTTGACATATTGAGTATAAGCGCGCTTTTAAGTATGCCCGACGATGCCCTTGAGGGACGGGCGCAGACGTAGTCGTCGGAGAAAGACTGCTTTTCCGACGGGAGAGCGTAAAATTTCGTCTTTTTCGGCGGAGAAGCGGAAAAAATCCGCGCTGCGACAGATTTTTTGTGCGGTTTTCCGTTATTTACGGCTTTTCCGCCGTCCTTTGCGCCGGAAACGCCGCAAAAAGGCGAAAAGGAAAATTCCCCGGCCGCGCCCTGCGGTTTTTCGTCGGGAAAAAGCCGCATCACCGTTTCTTTACCGCGCTCGTTTATGTTTTTAATACTTCTGCTTCCGTTTAAGATATTGGAAAAGTACCCGACCTTCTTTTCGCAGAGCTTTTCGGTGATTTCGGGAATCACGTCGCACGCCGAAAAGCCCTCGCAGCCGACAGTCAGCACAAGGTCGCAGCAGGAACACAGTCTTTCGAGAACATTTTTCGTCTTTTCTTCCTTTTCCTTATCGTACGCTGAATAAATTTTCGTATAGTATCCCGCGTTTTCATATCCCGCCGAATTCAAGACTTTCATGATTTTATACGCGCAGTGTATTGAAGCCGAAAGCTCAAGGGGTGTTTTCCCGGCGCACAAAAATCCCATTTTCGGTATATCCGTCATTTTGCCCTCTCCTCCGAAACAATATGTGGTGTTCTACAACTAAATTATATACTACATAATGTATGTCCGCAAGGAAAAGCGTACGACAGCAAACGCTGTATGCCGTCTGTTTTTCACATCTGTCGACCGTTTTTTTGCGTTAACGGACACGAAAATGGAAAAAAGCGTTGAAGAATGTTCTAAAAAAGCGATATTTTTTATGAAAAAAAGGACGGAAAATCCGTCCTTTTCTTAATTATTTTAAATTAATTCAGTCGTCCGCCTTATCGAAAGCGTTTATCATATCGACGCGTCTTTGGTGGCGGCCGCCCTCAAATTCGGCGGTCAGAAACGCCTTTACGACGCTCTTTGCCGTTTCGATTCCGATAACCCTTGCGCCGAAGCAGGCAACGTTTGCGTTATTATGCTTTCTCGAAAGTGCGGCGCTGTAAGTGTCGGAAAGGACCGTCGCCCTTATTCCCCTTATCTTATTCGCCGCGATTTCCATGCCTATTCCCGTGCCGCAAAACAGAAGGCCGAGCGAGTTTTCGTCGTCTCTCACCTTTTCGGACACCTTTTTTGAGTAAACCGGATAATCCGTGCTTTCTTCCGTATAAGTGCCCTCGTCGGACACTTCGTATCCCATTTCCTTTACGTACTGTGCTATCTCGTTTTTCATACCGAGCGCCGCGTGGTCGCATGCGATATATATTCTTTTGATTTCAGGCATTTTCTGCACCCTTTCTTAATAATGAAAAGGGAATATCCGCTTTTTTAAAGCGCATACTCCCGTTCCCGCTTATTTTTTGAATTAAATCTTCTTTTCGATAAAATCGGCTACGTCCTTTACCGTTTTGAGAGTAAGCGCTTCCTCGTCGGAAACGGTTATACCGAAATTCTCTTCCAGAGCCATAAGCATATCCACTATTTCAAGAGAGTCGGCTCCGAGGTCTTCAACTATATTCGTGTCTTCGTCGATCGTGGAAGGATCGACTCTGAACTGTTTAGCAAGCAATTCTATTATCTTTTCTGCCATGTGATGTAAACTCCTGTCTGTACTCGTTTTTTACTGTAAACAATTATATGCAAATTGACTTTACTTGTCAAGTATTATTTTCAAACGGTTTTATGCGAAAATTATTCGTCCTCGTTTTCCCAGTTATGCCAAACGTTCGTGACGTCGTCGTTTTCGTCGAACATCTCAAGGAGCTTATTCATATTCTTTATATCGTCTTCGTTTGTAAGCGTTACGTACGTTGACGGAATCTTGCTCTGCTCGCAGGACAGGAACTTATAGCCCTTTGCGGTGAGCGCGTCGGTTACCGCCGACAGATCTGCGGGAGCGGTTATTATTTCAAACGCCTCTCCCTCGTTGGTTATGTCCTCAGCACCCGCTTCAAGCGCCGTTTCCATAAGAGCTTCCTCGTCGACGCCTTCGGCTTCTATATCTATTACGCCCTTATCGACGAACATATACGACACGCAGCCGGTCTGTCCCAGGTTTCCGCCGTATTTATCGAAATAGTGCCTCATGTCCGCGCCGGTTCTGTTTCTGTTATCCGTCGTGGTCTCGACTATAACCGCAACTCCGCTCGGTCCGTAGCCCTCGTAGAGTATAACCTCGTAGTTTACGCTGCCGTCTGCGCCCGAAGCCTTCTTTATGGTTCTTTCGATATTGTCGTTGGGCACGTTATTGGCTTTCGCCTTTGCGATAAGGTCTTTCAGTCTTCCGTTCGACACGGGGTCTGCTCCGCCGTCCCTTACCGCCATGGCGATTTCCTTACCTATTTTCGTAAACACCTTTGCGCGCTGAAGGTCTGTTTTTTCCTTCTTATGCATTATATTTTTCCATTTGGAATGTCCTGACATGTGATTTTCTCCTTTATCAAGATTTTATATGTTTTTCGGGGTTTTCAGACCTATGAGTTCAAGTCCGTTTTTGAGCACGTTGCCCGTCGCTTTGACTATTGCAAGGCGCGTATTTCTTACGCTTTCGTCTTCCGCTTTGAGAACGGGGCAGTCGTGGTAAAATCTGTTGAACTCCTGGCACACGTCGAGCATGTATCTTGAGATGACCGACGGTTCGAGTTCCTTTCTCGCCTGACTTACTTTTTCGGGGAAGAGTTCGAGCGTCTTTATTATATTATATTCCGCATCGCACGACGGCGCAAGAGTTTTTTTGCCGAAATCTCCCGCCTTATCGAGAATGCCCGCGCATCTTGCGTAGGTGTACTGCACGTAAGGCCCCGTATTTCCGTCGAAATTGAGCACCTCGTCCCACACGAAATTTATATCCTTTATTCTGTTGTTCGACAGGTCGTGGAATATTATCGCGCCGATGCCGACCGCACTTGCGACTTCCTCTTTGTTTTCAAGTCCGGGATTCTTTTCGTTTATTATTGCGAGCGTCTTTTCGGTCGCTTCGCGGAACAGGTCCTCAAGCAGTACGACGTTGCCGGTTCTCGTCGCGAGTTTCGCTCCGTCTATGCTGACCGTTCCGAAAGGAACGTGAACGAGGTTCTTTGCCCATTCTTCGCCCATGAGTTCTATAACCTTGAAGAACTGAGCGAAATGCAAACTCTGTCCCGCCGACGTTACGTATATGCAGGTATCGAAATCATACGTCTTTTTTCTGTAAAACGCCGCCGCGATATCGCGCGTCGCATATATCGTCGAGCCGTCTGATTTAAGAACCAGGCACGGCGGCATGCCGTATTCCTCGAGCGGCACGATATACGCGCCCTCGTCGAGGACGAGCATATTTTTGCTTTTCAGCTTTTCTATAACTTCGTCGGTTTTATCGAAATAGAAGCTTTCGCCGTTCCACGATTCGAACTGCGCGCCTATCATATCGTAAACCTTCTTGAATTCCGCAATACTGATTTCGACGAACCATTTCCAGAGGGAAATGCATTCTTCGTCGCCCTTTTCCATCTTGGAAAACGCTTCCCTTGCCTCGTCTTCAAGCGATTTATCCTTTTCGGCTTCCTCGTGGAATTTGACGTATATTTCGGTGAGCGCTTTTATGCCTTTTTTCTCGATTTCCTCTTTGCTGCCCCATTTTTTATATGCGACGATGAGTTTTCCGAACTGTGTTCCCCAGTCGCCCAAATGGTTGACGCCGATACAGTTGTATCCGCAGAATTTATATATATTCTTTATCGCCTGACCGATAACCGTCGAGCGCAGGTGTCCTATATGGAACGGTTTTGCGATATTCGGCGCGGAATAGTCGAGCACCGCCGTCTTTCCCTTTCCGACGTCAGACGAGCCGTATTTTTCGTCTATGCTCATATTCAAAAGGTTCTTTGCGAGGGACTCTTTTGAAATATAGAAATTGAGATATCCGTTTACGTCTTCTATTTTTTCGAAAGTACCGTCGTTTCCCGACGCGTTTATCGCTTCACTTAAAGATTTTGCGATAAGCACCGGCGGCTTTCTCAGAATTTTACTGAGTTTGAAGCACGGAAGCGCGATATCCCCGAGTTTTCTGTCGGAAGGGTATTCGAGCATTGCCGATATTTCTTCGGTATCAAGTCCTTCAAGCAGCGGCTTTAAAAGAGCCGACGCCTGCATTTTTTCAAACATTTATCTTTTCCCGCCTTTTTAGTGAGTTTTTTTCTTATTCGTAGTAAATTTCCCCGTTTGTCGGGAATATTGCGACGTAGGTCTTTCCCGGATTGAGAAGCGCTTCCGTCTCGCCGTCTTCCTCATAAAGCGTATAGCCGGACGTCCTCGATTCCTTATACCAGGTTATGTTCTTTATTTCTCCGTCGCTGACATAATATCCCTTTCCGGTGCCGTAAAACTTCACGGCAAGTCTGCCCTTGTCGTCGCCGGGAATTACGCCCTGCGAGCAGATGAGCACGAGGATATTCTTAAACGAAAGCTGTTCGTCGTTGTTCGAGTCTATCTGGGGCGCGTCGTACTGGCTCTTGAGATAGACCTTATTATCTTTATCGTAATCAAATTCGCTTATCGCGTAGTACGAAAACTTGAGTTTTACGTATTCCGCCTTCTCTCCGTCGAACGGTGTGTCCTCTGAATTGAACGTAAGCGGCTGGCGCACGTCGCTTTCGGTGCGGTATTTCTTTTGTTCAATTCCCGCGACGAGTTTTTCGCCCGTCGTCATAGCGGAATGCTCCTGACCCATATTCTTTCTGCGCCATTCGCTGCGGTAAAACGGCGTATCAAAGGAAATTCCGTCCATATTATCTGTTCTTCTTGCGGACAAGGTATCGTATGCCGCGGGGCTGCCGCCGAAATGAACGTATATCGCGTCGTGCGCGTCGGCAAGGTCTATGTAGTAGTCTCTCGACGAACGTATGGAGCCCGTTTCGGGAAGATCTGCGTACTCCGTAAACAGGCAGAACAGTCTTGTTATTCCGCCCTCGGCCAGAACCTCGTATATCACGTCGGCAAGCGATATTCCCTGCTGTGGAATTGCCTGTTTTAAGTTATTTATCATAATTCCGACGGGTCTTATTTTGGATATTTCCTCCGTCGTTTCAAGCCCTGTGAGTTTATTGTAAAACTTAGGGGTATTATCCTCGGTTTCGTCGGGTTCTTCGGTGTTTTCGGTATTTTCCGTATTTTCCGTCTCTTCCGCCGTATCTCCGGTTATTTCTTTTTCGTCCGCACTTACAATTTCTTCGTTTGTTGTTTCTTTCTTATCGTTTTCAGGCGGCGTTTCTCCGTTTTCGCACGAAACGAGCAAAAAAGCCGCAAAAACAAGTAAAATCAGCAGAATTGCGATTTTTTTCATATATTTAACTCTCCGAATCGTTACCGTTATTTTTCAAAACATGCATCGCTAATAAATTATATCAAACTTGTAAAGATATTGCAAGTTTTTTGACCGTCGTTTTCGTTTGTTTCGGCGCTTTCCTCTTCCTTTTCTTTTTTGCGCGTGATTTTTGCAAACGACGGCAGTTCGTTTACGCATTTTTTATAGGTCCGCGTAAAATACGACATATTCGAAAATCCGCATGCGCCCGCCGCCTCGGATGCCGTCATTCCGTCCCTTATAAGCCGCTTTGCCTCCTTGCAGCGCACGACGTTCAAGTATTCGAAAATCGTCTGCCCCGTTACAAGTTTGAATTCCCTCGTCAGATAATATTTGCTTATTCCGACGTAAGAGGCGATATCCTCAAGAGTTATGACGTTAGCTAAATTTTCCCTTATATAAATCATGGCGAGTTTTACGCGCGAAAACGATACCGATTCCTTCTTTTTCGTATTGTTGTCCGCCGTTTCTACGTAATATCTTTTCAGCGTTATAAGCAGGTTCAGCACCGCAAGCCTTATCTCGGCGGCGCGAAGCGAGTCCTTCACCTTTACCGCCTCCACGACTTTGTCAAATTCCTTATTCAGTCTTTCGTCGCGTATTCTGTTCTTGAACAGCGCTTTGTCGGTGGGCACGCCGTTTGTACGGCAGAAATCTCTGTCGACAATCAGGCAGTGATATACCACTTCGGAATCGGAATAAATCGTATGCAGGTTATTTGAGTTTATCACAAATATATCGCCCACGGTAAAATCGTGTTCCGTGCCTTCGCAGTCCACAGTCCCGCTTCCCTTGATACAGCATAGTATCTCTATATTCGTGTGCCAGTTGGGGTGCTCCTTCTGTCCGCCGCGCATGGTGTCGGTATGAAAGACGACCGGTATGAGCGGATCGGGCATTATATGCGGTTCGTATACTAACATTTTGTTCTCCTTCTAACGCAATATTGTGTTATAAGTTGTCAAAAAAGTGTATTGTAATTTTTTCTTATATATTATACAATAAAATTAGAGAATAATCAATAATTTTTATATGTTTTTTCAAAAAAGGAGGAACAAAAATGTACAATTTTCCTATCGGCGCCATGCTTGAATCATTCAGGCTCGACAGGAGCGCTGCAATCAAAAAAGCCGCCGAAATCGGCGTAAACGGCATTCAGATGTATGCGACTGAAGGTCAGAATTCCCCCGAAAATCTGTCCGCGTCCGACAGAAAGGCTCTTCTCGACGAAGTAAAGTCGAGCGGACTCTGCTTCTCGGCTCTCTGCGGAGACCTGGGCAAGGGATTCGGTAACAAGGACCTCAACCCCGAGCTCATCGAAAAGTCAAAGAGAATCATCGACCTTGCAAAAGACCTCGAAACAGACATCGTAACGACGCACATCGGCGTTGTTCCCGAGGACCCCAATCACGAAAGATATAAGATCATGCAGGAAGCATGCTTTGAACTCGCTCAGTATGCGGACAGCGTAAACGCTCACTTTGCGGTTGAAACCGGTCCCGAACCGGCATCACGTCTCTGCGCGTTCCTCGACACGCTCGGCTCGACCGGCGTTGCTGTAAACTTAGACCCCGCAAATCTCGTTATGGTAAGCGAAGATGACCCTGTAAAAGCGGTTCACACCCTTAAAAAATACATCGTTCACACCCACGCGAAAGACGGCGTAAATCTGCATCCGGTAAATCCCGAATACTTTTTCAAGGTATTTCATCCCGCACCCGTCGATTTCTTCAAAATAGAATATTTCAGAGAACTTCCGCTCGGAACGGGCGGCGTAGACTTCCCGAACTATCTTAAAGCGCTTGAAGAAATAGGTTTCAAGGGCTTCCTCACGATAGAAAGAGAAGTCGGTGAAACGCCCGAAAAGGACATCCGCATTGCCTGCGACTTCTTAAAGAAAACGATAAGCGAAAATTAAAAAATATAAATAAAGGAGATTTATCATGTCAGAAAAGTTGAAAATCGCGCTTATAGGCGCGGGAAACATTGCAAACACGCACATCGCCGCATACAGAAGAATCCCCGGAGTTGAAGTTTACGCAATTTGCGACATCGACGAAAGCCGTCTCAACATCACGGCAAATCAGTACGGCATTGAAAGAAGATACACGGATCTTGACAAAATGCTTTCTGAACTCCCCGAGCTCGACGCGGCAAGCGTTTGCGTATGGAACTGCAACCATGCGGAATGTACGATAAAGGCTCTTAACGCGGGACTTCACGTTCTCTGCGAAAAGCCCATGGCTTACAACACCGCTGAAGCAATCGCAATGAAGGAAGCTGCAGAGAAAAACGGAAAGCTCCTCATGATCGGCTTCGTTCTCAGATTTTCAAATGAAGCGAAAATCGCGAAAGACCTCATCTCCAAAGACCTGCTCGGCGACATTTACTATGCGAAAGCACAGTTCATAAGACGCCACGGCAACCCCGGCGGCTGGTTCTCCGACATTGAAAGAAGCGGCGGCGGCCCCGTTATAGACATAGGCGTTCACGTAATCGACCTCACAAGATACCTCATGGGTCTTCCGAAGCCGGTAAGCGTATATGCCGTTACAAACCACAAGCTCGGCAGAAGAGATTACTTAAAGAATCACGTTGACTGGGCTCCTTTAAACGCTTCTCCGTCTGACCCCGACACCGTTGAAGACTTTGCAACGGCGCTCATCAGATACGACAACGGCGCGGTTCTCAGCCTTGAGACGACCTACGACATCAACCTGCCCGACAACAATACTCGCCTTCTCTGCGGTACCAAGGGCGGTCTTTCGATAGGCGAAAGAGAAATGATTCTCTACAACGATACGGACGGATTCCTCTCCGACGTGAGAATCGACAAGAGAAACTACAAGGAAGCGGGCGACTTCTTCGTTGCCGAGCTGTCGCACTTCGTTGACTGTATTACGAAGGGCATAAAGTGCCAGAATCCCGCAGAAGACGGCGTGGCAATAATGAAGATTCTCGACGCTATCTACGAATCGGCAAAGACGGGACACGAAGTTGTGCTTGACTGATGAAAAGAGGGTAAAGACATGAAAATATCACTCAGTGCATATTCGTTCAGCCAGAAGCTGAACAGGCGTGAAATGACCCAGCTCGACTGCGCGCTTAAAGCAAAAGAGCTCGGCTTTGACGCAATAGAATACACCGACATTTTCGGAAGAACCTACGAAGATCAGATCGCATACGCAAAAAAGATTAAAGAGGCGGCAGAAAACGTAGGCATCGAAATCGGCTCGTACGTCGTTTCGGCGTGTCTTTACAAGGACACTGCGGAAGAGCGCAGAGCTGAAATCGAAACCGTTAAGAAAAAGCTCGACATCGCGAGCATTTTAGGCGCAAAAATTTTCCGCCACGACGTACTTTACGCAACCGGTAAGACGGGCGAATCGAGAAGTTTCGGCCTCATGCTCCCCTACATTGCGGAAGCAACGAGAGAGATTTCCGAATACGGCAAATCGCTCGGCATTACGACCTGCACCGAAAACCACAGCTTCATCGCTCAGGACAGTTACAGAATGGAGCAGCTTTTCAACGCGGTTAACCACGACAACTACGGTCTGCTCATCGACATAGGAAACTTTGTCTGCGCCGACGAGAACCCCTTGCAGGCGGTATCAAGACTTGCATCGTGCGCGGTTCACGCACACATCAAGGACTTTATCATAAGAGACCACCCGATTCACGAGTTCGGCTACTTTGAGACGAGGGGCTGCAACTACGTTTGCGGCACGATTTTAGGCGAGGGCGACGTACCCGTTAAGAAGTGCCTTGCGATACTCAAGAGAGCCGGCTATGAGGGCGACCTCGTAATAGAATACGAGGCAAACCACGAGTGCATCGACG
>JAGDBE010000091.1 GCA_017959195.1 Clostridia bacterium
GAAAACGGAAAATAACACGGAAAAAGGTTGATATTTTGGCACAAAAAAACGGCGGAAAAGGTAAAAAAAACGATAAAAAAAGCAGCTTTGCGCCGCAAAACGCAAGGCCTTTCAAAAAGCGCAGAATTTTGACCGACAGCGCAACAGGCGAGAAGATTTCCGCACCGAAACGCCCGAAAAAGCAGAAAGAAGAAAGAAAGGCGGCAACCCCATCGGAGCTCGCAAAGGCGATACAATGGTTCCCGGGGCACATGACCAAAGCGATACGCGACATAAACGAGAGTTTGTCATACGTCGATATAGCGATAGAACTGTGCGACGCGAGAATCCCCGTATCCAGCAGAAACCCGAACATATCGAAAATTCTTGGCTCAAAGCCGTATATCACGCTTATGAACAAGTCGTCGCTCGCAGACCCCGAAAAGATTTCGCTCTGGAAAAAATACTACGAAAACGAGGGAAAGACGGTGATTTTCACCGACTGCCACACCGGTTCGGGAATAAGCGAAATCGTGCCCGCGATAAGGCGGGAGCTCAAGGAAAAGCTTGCCTCCTACGAAAAAAAAGGCATGAAAAGACTGCCGAGGGCGATGATTATAGGGGTTACCAATTCGGGAAAATCCACGCTCATAAATAAACTTTACGGCTCGAAAAAGACCAAGGCGGAAGACCGCGCGGGCGTTACGAGAACCCAGCAGTGGGTAACGGTCGAGGGAAGTGTGGAGCTTCTCGACACGCCGGGAATTCTGTGGCCGAAATTCGACGACGAGGCGGTGGGACTTAATCTTGCTTTCACCGGCGCGATAAAGGACGAAATACTCGATATTGAGGAAATTTCGGTTATTCTTTGCAGAACTCTTGCGGAAAAATATCCGGAATTGCTTAAAAACAGATATAAACTGACGGATGAAGACCTTGACGGCAGAATGCCGTTTGAAATATTCGAGCAAATAGGCAGAAACAGGGGCTTTCTGATTTCGGGCGGAGAGATTGACACGCTAAGGACGGCGCGCATGCTGCTCGACGAATTCAGAAGCGGAAAAATAGGAAGAATTACGCTTGAAACGCCGTAAAAAATCGGAAACGGGGAGAAAAAATGCAGACCCAAAAAAAGAGCATAACGATACTCGGTTCAACCGGCTCCATAGGCACGCAGACGATAGAGACCGCATGCCACCTGGGGCTTAAAATCGACGCGCTTGCCGCAAATTCAAATTCTTCTCTTCTTGAAGAACAGCTGCGGCGCACGGGCGCGAAAATCTGCGCGCTCGCAGACGAAAAGGCGGCAAAGGACTTAAAGGAAAGAATACCGGACCTCGGCGTTAAAATCCTTGCGGGAAAAGACGCCGCGGCGGAGGTTGCGAAAACTTCACCGTCCGACACGCTTGTTAACGCAATAATCGGTTTTTCGGGACTCGTTCCGACGATAGAGGCGATAAAGAGCGGAAAAAACATCGCGATAGCGAACAAGGAAACCCTCGTTGCCGCGGGAGAGCTCGTAATGCCGCTTGCTCGCGAAAAAAACGTGAGCGTTCTTCCGATAGACAGCGAACACTGCGCAATTCACGAATGCCTTCGCGGCGCGGAAAAAAGCGAGATAAGAAAACTCATCATAACCGGCTCGGGCGGCCCGTTTTTCGGATTAAAAAAAGAGGAACTCGAAAACGTAACTCCCGAAATGGCGTTAAAGCACCCCAACTGGACTATGGGAAAGGGCATTACCGTTTACAGCTCGACGCTTGTAAACAAGGGGCTTGAACTTATAGAAGCCATGCGGCTTTTCGACGTTCCCGAAGATAAAATAGACGTAATCATCAACCGCCAGAGCATAGTTCATTCCCTCGTGGAATTTGCCGACGGCTCGGTGCTCGCGCAGCTTGCAACTCCCGACATGAAGCTCTGCATACAGTACGCGCTCACCTATCCTCTGCGCGTGGAGGGCTTAACCAAGCCGCTTGATCTTGCGTCGGTCGGAACGCTCAATTTCTATAACATAGACAACGACGCGTTTCCGTCTGTTGAAATGGCAAGGCGCGCCGTGAGAACGGGCGGAATAAACCCCTGCGTTTACAACGCGTCAAACGAGACGTGCGTCGATTTGTTCTTGGAAAGAAAGATAAAATACACCGATATATTCACGCTCATAGACAGCGCGTGCATAAAATTCGGAAAAGGAAACGGCGTTCTTTCGCTCGACGAAATAATAAAAGCGGACGCGGAAGCGAGAGAATACGTAAAAGAACTTGTAGGATAACAATATGAGAAATAAACCGACGTCGGTCATACTGCTGTTTCTGACGGCGATAATCTGGGGCTTTGCATTTACGGCGCAGGTGGTCGGCGGACGAATAGGAACATTCTATTTTAACGGAATAAGATATCTGCTCGGCGGATTTGCGCTGATTCCCGTCATATTTTTGTTCGAAAAGAACGTAAAAAACGCGAAAATCTCGGTTTTATCGGGTATCGGGGCGGGTGTGATAATGTTTATCGCGTCAAACCTCCAGCAGTGGGGCCTCAATATTACGGAAAGCCCCGGAAAAGGCGGATTTTTGACCGCTCTTTATACGGTTTTCGTGCCGGTAATCGCGAGAATTTTCACCAAAAAGAAGACGTCGAGAAACTCGTACTTAGGCGCGTTTGTCGCGCTTGCGGGACTGTTCATGATACTTTCGGGAAATATGAGCTCGACCGAAACGCCGTTTTTTGAAACGGCTTTGAATTTTTCGCTCTTCGGACGCGCGTTCGGTCTTGATTTCTCGGTGGGATACGGAGACATCATCCTCATTTTGTGCGGACTTGCGTTCGCGTTCCACATAGTTTTCATAGATTATTACAACCCGAAAATAAGCCCCGTCAGATTTTCAAGCACGCAGTTTATCACCTGCGGAATTATAAGCATGACGGCGGCGTACTTCACCGAAAGCATAACGCTTTCGGATATTACGGGAAGCGCGCTTATACCCATACTTTACAGCGGACTTATGTCGACGGCGGTCGCCTACACTTTGCAGATTATAGGTCAGCGCGGCGTGCACCCGACGGTGTCTGCGATAATTCTCTCGACGGAGAGCATGTTTGCGGCGCTCGGCGGAGCACTTCTCCTTCACGAGCGGCTTTCCGCCATGGCTTACGCGGGCTGCGCGCTGATGATGGTGGGAATATTTATTGCAAATATCCCGTCGAAAGCGTATAATAAAAAGGGCGTCAAATAATTGAAAAAACCGGAAAAACGGTTTTCGGAAGGAAGATAAAATGTTTGTAACGAAAGATATAGTTTACGTCGGCGTAAACGACCGTAAAATCGACCTTTTTGAAGGTCAGTACGACGTGCCGAACGGCATGGCTTACAATTCGTACGTAATCACCGACGACAAAATCGCGGTAATGGACACGGTGGACAAGAACTTCACCCACGAGTGGTTTGACAACCTTGCAAACGCGCTCGGAAACAGAACGCCGGACTTTCTCGTCGTTCAGCACATGGAGCCCGACCACTCGGCGAATATCGCAAACTTTATGAAGGCGTACCCGAACGCCGTTATAGTTTCTTCGGACAAGGCGTTTGCCATGATGAAAAACTTCTTCGGAAACGATTTTGCCGACAGAAGACTAATAATAAAAGAGGGCGATACTCTTTCCCTCGGAAAGCATGTTCTCAACTTCATTTCCGCGCCCATGGTGCACTGGCCGGAGGTTACGCTCACCTACGACAGCACCGATAAAGTGCTCTTTTCGGCGGACGCGTTCGGCAAGTTCGGCGCTCTTGACGTAAACGAGGAATGGGCGTGCGAGGCGAGAAGATATTATTTCGGACTCGTCGGAAAATACGGCGCGCAGGTGCAGAATCTTCTCAAAAAGGCGTCGGCTCTCGACATACAAATCATCTGTCCGCTTCACGGACCGGTGCTTAACGAAAATATTTCCTATTATATAGATCTCTACAACACCTGGTCGAGCTACGCGAGCGAAAGCGAGGGCATTGTAATCGCCTACACCTCCGTTTACGGAAACACCAAAAAGGCGGTGGAGATGCTTGCCGAAAAGCTGAAAAGCAAGGGCTGCCCCAAGGTGTCGGTTTGCGACCTTGCAAGGTCCGATTGGGCGGAAGCGGTGGAAGACGCGTTCAGATATAATAAAATCGTGTTCGCAACGACCACCTACAACGCGGAAATTTTCCCGTTTATGAGGGAATTCATAACCAACCTCACCGAGAGGGGCTTCAAAAACAAGACGGTTGCGTTTATCGAAAACGGCTCTTGGGCGCCGCAGGCGATAAAGGTTATGAAGAGCATGCTCGAACCGTGCAAAAACCTCACCTACTGCGAAAACAGCGTGAGAATAACGTCGGCGCTCAACGAGGAGAGCACGTCTCAGTTGGAAGCGCTTGCGGAAGAACTCTGCAAGGACTATATCGCCATTGACGGCGAAAGAGCGGACAAAAACAATATGAAGGCGCTCTTCAACATCGGCTACGGACTGTACGTCGTAACGTCAAACGACGGCAAAAAGGACAACGGACTGATAGTTAACACCGTAACGCAGGTTACCAACACGCCGAACAGGGTTGCGGTATGCATAAATAAGGAAAATTATTCGCATCATATAATTAAAAACACGGGAATAATGAACGTAAACTGCCTATCTACCGCGGCGCCGTTTTCGGTGTTTGAAAACTTCGGTTTTCAGAGCGGAAGAAACGTAAATAAATTTGCGTCCGGCGAGTACCCGAAATCGGATAACGGCCTTGTGTTCCTGCCGAAATATATAAACGCGTTTATGTCGCTGAAAGTCGAGCAGTACGTCGACCTCGAAACGCACGGAATGTTTATATGCTCGGTTACCGAAGCAAGAGTGATTTCCGACACGCCGACCATGACGTATACGTATTATCAGGAAAACGTAAAGCCGAAACCCAAAACCGAAGGCAAAAAGGGCTGGGTATGCAAGGTATGCGGATATATCTACGAGGGAGACGAGCTTCCCGAAGATTTCATCTGCCCGCTGTGCTAGCACGGCGCGTCCGATTTTGAACCAATAAAATAAAAATATATTACGGAGGGAAAAACATGGAAATGAAATTTTATCGCTGCGAGATCTGCGGACAGATTGTCGCAATCGTAAAGAAGACGGGCTCGCCTCTCGTGTGCTGCGGACAGCCGATGAAGGAAATAATTCCCGGAACGACGGACGCCGCCGCCGAAAAGCACGTACCCGTTTATGAGGTAAAAGACGGAAAAGTTATCGTGAAAATAGGCGAAATCGCTCATCCCATGACCGAAGAACACTATATCGAATGGGTATCCGTTCAGACGACGGGCGGAAATCAGAGAAAGGCGCTCAAACCCGGAGACGCACCTGAAGTTTGCTTCTCAATATGCGACGGCGACGAGGTAGAGGCGGTTTACGCTTACTGCAACTTACATAGTCTTTGGAAAAAGTAAAATAAAGACGGAGAACTGAAATGGTAAAGCTTAATCCCGACAAAGAGATAGTGCAGACCGTCAGAGAGGGACTCAAAAGGACGGGCGGCTACTGCCCCTGCCGCAGAGAGCGCACGGAAGACTATAAATGCATGTGCAAGGAGTTCAGAACGCAGATAGAAGACCCCGATTTCGAAGGTTTCTGCCACTGCATGCTCTATTATAAGACGAAGGAATAAATAAATATATACTCAAGGAGGAAAAACAGATGAAATACGTGTGTAAGACGTGCGGCTACGTTTACGACGAAGCCGAAGAAGGCGTAAAGTTCGAAGAACTTCCGGATACGTGGGTATGCCCGCTGTGCGGAGAACCCAAAAGCGAATTTGAAGCTCAGGAATAAATAAAGGAGATAAAAATATGAAAAAATTCAAGTGCATCGTATGCGGACAGGTTTTTGAAGTGCCGGACGGAGAAGAGCCGGTCTGCCCGCTTTGCAAATCGAAAGGCGAAAAACTCGAAGAAATAAAGGAGAATAAATCTATGAACAAGTACGCAGGAACAAAAACAGAAAAGAATCTCGAAGCGGCGTTTGCGGGCGAAAGCCAGGCAAGAAATAAATATACCTATTTCGCATCGGTTGCGAAAAAGGAAGGATACGAACAGATTTCCGCGCTGTTTCTGAAAACCGCCGAAAACGAAAAGGAACACGCTAAAATGTGGTTCAAGGAACTCGCAGGCATAGGCAATACCGCCGAAAATCTGCTCCACGCCGCAGAAGGCGAGAATTTCGAGTGGACGGATATGTACGAGGGCTTTGCAAAGACGGCGGAAGAAGAGGGATTTCCGGAACTCGCCGCAAAATTCCGCGGAGTAGCCGCAATCGAAAAGCATCATGAAGAACGCTACCGCGCGCTTCTCAATAACGTCGAGACCGCAAAGGTGTTCGAAAAGAGCGAAGTCAAGGTTTGGGAATGCCGTAACTGCGGACATATCGTTGTGGGAACAAAAGCCCCCGAGGTATGCCCCGTTTGCGCACATCCGCAGAGCTATTTCGAAGTTAACGCTGAAAATTATTGATTTTCAAAAAAGCAAAAACCCGAAAACTCTGTTTTCGGGATTTTTGTGCTGTCCGGCAGTTATTTTTTTGAAAAAAAACA
>JAGDBE010000092.1 GCA_017959195.1 Clostridia bacterium
ACACAAAGACGAATATGAAAATGGAAGAAGCGAAACAGTTCTTTGACGGACAGAACTCGGTTGACGACGTTGTTGAATTTAACAAATCCAAGATGCAGATTTATATCAACGAATAAACTAAAATCAAATAAGCCTGCCTTTGCGGCAGGCTTTTTATGCGGAATTTTAAGAACGGTCTTGCGTGAGCAAGACCGTTTTTTCTTATTTGAATGAGTTATAAAAATCGCGGAGTACGTAGAATGCAAGTTTTCTGTACTTTCTGTCAGCCGAAAACAGACCTTTTCTGTTAAAGTACTTCTGAATTACGGAAGTTCTGCGCGGACATCTGAAGTCGTTGAGTATCCACGGCGTCATGCCTTTCACGTAATTAATTTTCGCAATCTGCTTTGTCTGGCGCTCGTATATGTACGCCTGGCAGTCCTCGGTGCCCTTGTCGGTTATCAGTCCGCGGTGTCCGGGCAATGCGTCGGCTCCGAATTCCGAAATGATAACGGGCTTTTTCGGGTCGCTGTTTTCAAACATTTCGGGAAGCGATTCCCAGTGGGGCGTGTACCAGCCGCAGTATTCGTTAATTCCTATTACGTCAAGCTTCTGTTCAAGTCTGTCTTCAATGGCGTTTTTCTTTGAGTTAACAAGACATGCCGCCGAAACAAGCCTTGTCTTGTCAATGCGGCGCGATTTGTCGGCAAGTTTGCCCATGAATCTGAATCTCTCGTCTGTGTCGGGATTTTCGTTGCCGACGGACCAGATAATTACGCTTGCGCGGTTGAAATCACGTTTTATAAGTTCGCAAAGTTGGTTTTCCGCGTCGTTATAGGTGTTCTTGTCGCTGAAATGAACGTCCCAGTAAACCGGAATCTCTTCCCAGAGAAGCAGACCCTTTTCGTCGGCGAGCTGCGCCATCTTTTCGCTGTGCGGATAGTGCGCAAGCCGCATGAAATTGCATCCGAGCTCTTTTGCGTGAAGCAGATTTTCAAGTCTGTCCTCATCGGTGAGTGCTTTTCCGTGATCGGGGTCGTCCTCGTGGCAGCTTATTCCGCGAAGGAAGACCGGTTTTCCGTTGAGAAGGATGTCAAGGCCGTTTACGCGTATTTCGCGGAAGCCGACTCTGTCCTTAATCTCGTCTTTTGCGCAGGAAACGGTTACGTCGTATAATTTCGGATTTTCGGGAGTCCAAAGTTCGGGCTCTGACGTGAAAACGACTTCGCCTTTTCCGTCTTTTAACGGAATTTCCTTTGAAATACCGAGTTCCTTTATTTTAAGGACAGCTTTTTTCGGAGACTTGTCCGACATTGTTACCGCCGCGCGGATTTTCTTGAAATTGCTGTTCGGTTCAAGCGAAATCCGGAAATCTTTTATGAATACTTTCGGTACGCGGAAAATTTCGATATCGCGGTAAACTCCGCCGTAGTTGAACCAGTCTGTTATCGACGGGGGAATCTGCTCATCGCGCCTTGCGCTGTCAACGTGAAGGAAAATTCGGTTTTCCAGCGTAAGATAATCGGTTATATCAAAATAGCAGGGAGTGCTTCCGCCTTTGTGAGAACCGATATACTTTTCGTTGAGAAACAGACTGCAAACGTAGTTCGCGGCGCCGATTTTAAGGATTACGCGCTCGTTTTTGCTTTTTTGCCTGTAAAGGAACGTGCGCGTAAACAGCATAATGCCCTCGTAAAGCAGGTAAGTCTTGTCAAAATTGTTCCAGCAGCAGGGGAGCATCATTGTTTCCCACTCGTCAAACGAGTAGTCGACGGGCTTTGAGTTGCCAAGGATGTCAAAACGCGGCTCGTGGTACCATTCCTGAATCAGAAACGAGTTGTACTGGTCCAGCGCATAGTGCCAGAGACCGTTTAACGACTCTCTTTCCCTGAATCTGTCAAAAATCATATCGGAAGAATCGGTAAATTTATTGATTATCATAAAAACACCCCTTAAAAATGGTGCACCTGAAGGGACTTGAACCCCCACGTCAAAGACACCAGATCCTAAGTCTGGCGCGTCTGCCAGTTTCGCCACAGGTGCGCATATATTTACCAATAAAGTATATCATAACGTAGGGGGTTTGTCAATCATAAAAGGGAAAATAAAAGGAGATAGAAGCGTCAAAAAACTTGACAACACGAATGATTTGGTGTATCATTTAATTTGAATTATTGTGAGAAACGAAGTTCTGACTTTCTCATTGAATAAAGGAAAGGAAGCAGTAATAAATGAAGTGGACGGGACTAAACGAACTCAGAGAAAAATATCTTTCGTTTTTTGAGAGCAAAGGACATCTCAGACTTAAGAGCTTTTCGCTGGTTCCGAATAATGATAAAAG
>JAGDBE010000093.1 GCA_017959195.1 Clostridia bacterium
ACATGCTTCTTTGTTAGCGAAAGCCTTTTCGCGAGAACATAGGCATAAAAAAATCGAGAACCCCGTACGCGTAATTGCGTGTCGAGGCTCTCGACTGGTGCGGGTAAGAGGACTTGAACCTCCACGAAGTTGCCCCCACCAGAACCTGAATCTGGCGCGTCTGCCAATTCCGCCATACCCGCGTGTTTTCCGCTGACAAGGTACATTATATCATCACAATCCGATTTAGTCAAGAGTTTTTTTCTTGCAGAAAAACCGCTGTTTTTGTTGACAGTTAATATATGTTTTTGTATAATATATAGGAATTGAACTTTTCAGGGGAAAGGAAGATAAATTGATGCTCAAACGTCTGGCAGAAAGCATAAGAGAATATAAACTGCCGACAATCATGACCGTCGTGCTCATCGCGCTCGAGTCTGTCATTGAAGCAATGATTCCGTTTGTAACCGCGTCGCTGATAAATCATATTCAGTCCGGCACAGATATGGAAACAATAATCAAAAGCGGAGCGCTGCTTGTTGCCATGGCGGTGGTTTCGCTTACTTTCGGCGCGCTTTCCGGCTATATCAGCTCAAAAGCGTCTGCCGGCTTTGCCAAAAATTTAAGACACGATATTTTCGCAAGAATACAAACCTTTTCGTTTGAGAATATAGACAATTTCTCGGCAACTTCACTTGTTACGAGAATGACGACCGACGTAACCAACGTTCAGATGGCGTATATGATGACGATAAGAATCGCGGTGCTTTCGCCGCTGCTGCTCACTTTTTCGATAATCATGGCGTTTATCATGGGCGGAAAGCTCGCATTCTCGTTCGTAATAATGGTACCGTTCCTCGCAACCGGACTTATGCTGGTGGCGAAATTTGCCATGCCCGCGTTTTCAAGGGTTTTCAAAAAATACGATAAACTGAACGAATCCATCGAGGAAAACGTAAGGGGCATGCGCGTCGTAAAGGGCTTTTCGAGAGAAGAATACGAGAAAAAGAAGTTTTTCAAGGCGGCTGACGACATAAGGGCCGATTTCACGAAGGCCGAGCGCATTGTGGCGTTAAACAGCCCGCTCATGCAGATCTGCATATATTTCAATATGATTTTCGTGCTGTTCGTCGGCTCGAAACTTATAATTACGAGCGGAGGAGAGGTCATCGGCATAGGACAGATATCCGCAATGCTCAATTACGGCGTGATGGTGCTTATCCAGCTCATGGCGCTTTCGTTCGTCTTCGTAATCATAACGATAGCAAGGGAGTCCATGAAGCGTATTTACGAGGTTTTGTCCGCCGTTTCGACGATTACCGATAAGGAAGACGCCGTAAAGACGGTTAACGACGGCTCTGTCGATTTTGATAACGTAAGTTTCAAATATTCAATGACCGCGGAAAAGGAAACGCTTTCAAATATCAATTTACATATAGATTCGGGCATGACAGTCGGCATTCTCGGCGGAACCGGATCGGGAAAATCCATTCTGGTGCAGCTCATTCCGCGTCTGTACGATACGCTTAAAGGAAAAGTGTCGGTGGGCGGCGTCGACGTAAGAGATTACGATTTAAAGACGCTCAGAGACGCCGTTGCGGTGGTTTTGCAGAAAAATCTTCTGTTTTCCGGCACGATAAAGGAAAATTTGAGATGGGGCGACGAAAACGCGACCGACGAGGAGATTTACGAGGCGTGCAGACTTGCCCAGGCGGACGATTTTATAAGAAGCTTCCCCGACGGATACGATACGAAGATAGAGCAGGGCGGCACAAACGTGTCGGGCGGTCAGAAACAGAGACTGTGTATTGCGAGAGCACTGCTTAAAAAGCCGAAAATACTCATTCTCGACGACTCCACAAGCGCAATAGATACCAAAACCGACGCAAAACTCCGCGAAAGCTTTGAAAAATATATCCCTTCAACAACGAAAATCATTATCGCGCAGCGCGTTTCGTCGGTTGAAAACGCGGATCTTATAATAGTTATGGATAACGGATTTATAAGCGATAAGGGCACTCACGAAGAATTGCTCGAAAGATGCGGTATTTACAGGGAAATCTATTTCCAACAGACAAACGGGGGAAAAGACGTTGAATAAAGAAACACAAGCGAAAAAAACCGAAAAAGCGAAGTTCAGCTTTAAAACGCTGGGCAGAGTTTTTTCGCTCATGTTCAAGTTAAAGCCCGGAATGACGGTCGCAATCACCTTGTTCATAATGTTTTCGGCGCTCGTTTCCTCGATACCGTCGCTGTTCGTGCAGAAGGTGCTCAAAATCGTTACAGACTGCCTGGAAAGCGCGTCTTATGACGTGTCGGCGGTCGACTGGGAAACAGCGAAAACGCTCATAGTGCCGTATCTCGTGATACTTGCGTCGCTGTATTTTATTTCAATGGTGCTTATCACGACTTATAACCAGCTGGGCGTAATAACGGTCCAGAAGTACATTTCTGCACTCAGAGTAAAGATGTTCAACGGCATGCAGAACCTGCCGATAAGATATTTCGATACCCATAAGCACGGCGATATAATGAGCTATTACACAAACGATATAGATACTCTGCGCGAACTGCTCATGAACGCGGTGCCCGCGGTGATACAGTCGGGCGTTATAATAACGACGGTGCTGTTTTTAATGCTGTGGTTCAGCGTTTGGATGACGCTCGTTGTGGCGCTGGGTATTGCGCTTATGCTCTTCGTTTCGAAAAAGGTAACCAACGGCGCGTCAAAGTATTTCAGACAGCAGCAGAAATCGATGGGTAAAATCGAGGGCTATGTTCAGGAAATAATCAACGGCGAAAAGGTCGTAAAGGTCTTCAATATGGAAGAAAACGTAAAGAAGGGCTTTGACGAGGTAAACGGCGAATGGTTCGGAACGAGCTTCAAGGCGCACGCCGACGCAAGCGTGCTTGCTCCGATAATACTCAATATAGGCAACGTGCTTTACGTGCTCTGCGCGACGGTCGGCGGCATACTTATACTCAATAAGGTGCCGAATATCGGCATAAAGAGTATCTTTTCGGGCGTAAGCGTGCTCGGAGTCGACGTGCTCGTGCCGTTTATGAGCATGACAAAGCAGTTCACCGGCAACGTGAATAACGCGTCCCAGCAGATAAACAGCATAGAAACCGGCATGGCGGGCGCCGAGAGAATTTTCGCGCTCATGGACGAAAAGCCTGAAATCGACGACGGCTACGTAACTCTCGTAAACGCGAAAACCGATAAAGACGGAAACATAACCGAAAGCGAAGAGAGAACGAATAAATGGGCGTGGCGCCATCCTCATACCGACGGAACGCTGACGTATACGCCGCTTCTCGGCGACGTAACGCTGAATGGAGTGGACTTTCCGTACGACGGCGAAAAGGAAGTCCTGCACGACGTTTCGGTGTATGCACAGCCGGGCCAGAAGGTCGCGTTTGTGGGCGCTACCGGCGCGGGAAAGACGACTATCGCGAATTTGCTTAACCGCTATTACGATATCGCCGACGGAAAAATAAGATACGACGGAATAAATATCAATAAAATAAAGAAATCCGATCTGAGACGCTCTCTCGGCATAGTTTTGCAGGATACGAACCTCTTTTCGGGCACGATTATGGAAAATATCCGCTACGGAAGACTTGACGCGACGGACAAAGAGTGTAAGGAGGCCGCAAAGCTTGCGGGCGCCGACGATTTTATAACGAGACTTCCGAACGGCTACGAAACCGCGCTTTCAAATAACGGCTCAAATCTGTCGCAGGGGCAGAGACAGCTGCTTTCTATCGCAAGAGTGGCGGTTGCGAACCCGCCTGTAATGATACTTGACGAAGCGACCTCGTCTATCGACACGAGAACGGAAGCGATAGTGCAGAGGGGCATGGATAAGCTCATGGAGGGCAGAACGGTGTTCGTAATAGCGCATAGACTGTCAACGATAATGAATTCCGACGTAATAATGGTACTCGACCACGGCAGGATAATCGAAAGAGGAGACCACGAAAAACTGCTTTTGGAAAAGGGAGTTTACTACCAGCTTTATACGGGCGCGTTCGAACTCGAATAAATTGTTAAAAACATATTAAATCACTTGACAATATAACTTATTATAGGTATAATGTTGAATATATTTTATTAATTAAATTTAGCACGGAGGATTTATGGAAAACTTTGTAAAAATCATTGAAGACGTAAACTCAGTCGTAAACGGCTTTGCCTGGGGCCCGATAATGCTCGTCCTTCTGGTAGGCACGGGAATTTATTTAAGCATAAGAACCGGATTTATCCAGATAACGAAATTCGGGTACATTTTCAAAAGCACCGTAGGTTCTCTGTTCAAGAAAAGGGCTAAGGACGACGGAGTAAACCTCTCGCCGTTCCAGGCGGTAACCACCGCTCTTGCGGGCACGGTAGGAACCGGAAACATAGCGGGCGTTACGGGAGCGCTTTTCGTAGGCGGTCCGGGCGCACTGTTCTGGATGTGGATTTCCGCATTTTTCGGAATGTGCACCAAATTTTCCGAAATAACGCTTGCAATGAAATATAGGGAAAAAGATGAAAAAGGCTTTTTCCACGGCGGTCCGATGTATTATATAACGCACGGCCTCGGTAATGGCTGGAAATGGCTGTCGGTAATATTTGCCGCTCTCGGCGGTCTTGCATGCTTCGGCATAGGAAACATCGCGCAGTCGAGCGAAATTTCGGGCGCGGTTCTCGGACTTGTAAACGTTGACGCTGCGGATCCCAAAGCAAATACAATAAAGCTTATCGTAGGTATTGCGCTTGCCGTGCTTGTTGCGATAGTCGTAATCGGCGGAGCAAAGAGAATAGGCACGGTAACCTCCTACCTTGTTCCGGTAATGGCGATTTTCTATATCGTTGCGGGCATTGTACTTATAGTTATGCGCATAACCGACGTTCCCGCGGCATTCGGACAGATTTTTTCCGAAGCGTTTTCATTGCGCTCGATAGGCGGCGGTATTTTCGGATACGTAATAATGAACGCAATAAAGCAGGGCTTTGCGAGAGGCGTTTTCTCGAACGAAGCAGGTCTCGGTTCGGCTCCTATAGCTCATGCGTCCTCCTCGACGGAAGAGCCGGTTGAACAGGCAATGTGGGGCGTGTTCGAAGTGTTTGTGGATACGATAGTTATCTGCTCGATTACCGGTCTTGCCGTAATTCTCTCAGGCGTTCTGAATACGGAAGGCGGACTTGGCGCGTTCGCGTCAAAGGGCGTTGCCGTGGCGACCGCGTTCAACAACATTCTCCCCGGAACGCTCGGCGGATTTATAATACAGCTGAGCATACTGTTCTTCGCACTGTCGACAATTCTCGGCTGGTGCTTCTACGGAGAAACCTGCTGGGCATACCTCACAAAAAACAATAAAATTGCCGATATGATATTCAAAGTAGTGTTCATTTTAGTATGCGTTCTCGGTGCAACGGGCTCCGGTACGCTCATGTGGGACCTTTCGGACACCTTCAACGGACTGATGGCAATACCTAACCTTGTAGCACTCCTGCTCCTTAGCGGCGTTGTTGCAAAGGAAACGAAAAGGTATTTTTCCGAGCATAAAAAACAGAAATAATAAAGTAAAATAAAAAAGCTCTCACATTTCAAGGACATTCAGCAGGAGCAGGAGTACGCGCTCAAGAAGGAGATGAACGGGAAATAATCCACTGATTCAGGGCGCATAAAAAACCAGTCCCCGGTTGTTGCCGGAGGCTGGTTTCTTCATTTTTTTCAAGAAATCAAAGGCGCGATTGTGCTCGCTTTAACGT
>JAGDBE010000094.1 GCA_017959195.1 Clostridia bacterium
GAAAACTCATACTCGGCGGAATTGAAATTGAGCACGAAACAGGACTTGAAGGACACTCCGACGCCGACGTGCTGATTCACGCACTCATGGACGCCATGCTCGGCGGCGCGGGCCTTGGCGATATAGGAACGCATTTTCCCGATACCGACGAAAAGTATAAGGGCATTTCCAGCATGAAGCTTTTGCTATGCGTAAAGGAAAAAATAAAAGAAAAGGGATATAAACTTTCAAACGCCGATATTACGGTAATCGCGCAGGAACCGAAGCTTTCGCCGTATATCGGAAAAATGAGGGAAAACATAGCGGCGTCTCTTGAAGTTGCACAAGACGCGGTGAATATCAAGGCGACAACCGAGGAAAAACTCGGCTTTACAGGAAGAAAAGAAGGTATTGCCGCACACGCTGTCGTGCTTCTTGAAAAGGAATAAAATCCGGATTTTTGAAAGGGGAGAGGGCGGAATGGAAGAAAAAAAGAGCGAAAAAACTTCAAAACAGCAGATAAGTATGCTTTCGATAATACTTGCCGTAACTTCCGGCTTCATTTCGGCGTTTTTCACACTGCCGGGCACGGGACTTGCGTCAACAATTCCCGTTTCGGTAATACTTTCCGCACTGTGCGCCCTTTTCGTTAAGGAAAAGTGGATGATAAGCCTGTCGGCAGGCGGTATGGCGGCGTTTTTCAACTCCGTTTACGGCTTCGGAACAGTACGCGCGGTATTTATGTTCTTTATCTGCGCCGTGATCGCCTTTTTTTCGGCACTTCTCGTTCAGGCGCTGAAGACGGCGGATTACGCAAAGAAAAACGGAGACGCGGAAAGAAGAAAAAAGGCGGTTTGCACCGTGGTTTTATCTGCCGTTCTCGTCGCGGCGGTATTCGTTTTGTTTTTCGGCAACCTTTTTTCGGGACTGTATCATAAAAGTAAGAATATAGACTACGTCAAGGAAAATTACCAAAACGTCGGTACATCATATACCTATTACGACTTTTCCGAAAGGGCGTATCTAACAAGAGTAAACTTTGCGGAAGCTGAAAAAGCCGGAAACTATTACGTGAGCGCCGGCAAAAAGGACGATTATTACGGTTTCTGCATTGAAAAACTCGCGTTTTCGGCAAAGGACTATTTTGAAAAATCGACGTCTTTAAGCGGCGACTTCGTCGAATGTATAATTGATGCCGAAAACAAAAACGTGTCGGAAAACAGCGGTTTTGAAGACTTCAAGGATAAGACATCGTACGTTTTCAATATGGAAGACGTCATGGTCGATTTTGCGGGCTTCAAGAAGGTCTGCGAAAAGTATTCGGAATATTTCGGACTGTCGGAAAACTTCACGTATAAGAATATAGTCATAAACGCACAGGGACTTAAGGAACAGAGATATAAGGCGGAATTTTCGCCCGACGGCAGCGTAACTTATTCAATAAATTCCGACTGATTTGAAAAATAAGAAAAAGCGTATCGCAAGCGATACGCTTTTTTTAATTTCATTTTCCTCTTATGATGTCGCCCTTTTTCATCGGAACGTTCATTTTCACCGAGAAAATCATCTGCGGATGGGGGGAGGAGTCGATTTTCTGACCGCTCTCGTCTCTTAAATCCTCTAAAATAAACGGAACGTAGGACTTTCCGGGCGAGATGAGCTCGCATTCCTGCCCCTCGTATGACTTGTTGCGCTGAACGAGTGTGGCGCGCCCGTTTTGTTCGTCAACGCTTTCCACCGTCGATAAAAACGATTTGTCCTTGATGTATCCGCCGTCGGAGGATACCTGCGCGTTTTCCGAACAGTCGTCGTAGAAAAATCCCGTGCCGTACTCCCTGTGGCTAACACACTCAAGATCGTACATGTGATTTTTGTCAAAGACGTAGTTTTCGGGGTCCGCAAAATAAGCGTTGACCTCGTTTTTGTAGGCGTTTGCGGTGATGGCGGTGTAGTAGGCGCTTTTCACCCTGCCCTCAATCTTGAAACTGTCGATTCCCGCGTCAATAAGGTCGGGAATGTGCTCTATCATGCATAAATCCTTTGAACTGAATATAAACGTGCCGTTCTCGTTTTCTATAACCGAAAGACGCTCTTCGGGACGCTTCTTTTCAAAGATTTCGGCGTATTTTTCATTGTCGAAATACTCCCAGCGGCACGGCTGCGCGCACATTCCGCGGTTTGCGTCCCTGCCGGTGAAGAAATTTGAAAGAAGGCATCTTCCCGAATAGGAAATGCACATGGCTCCGTGAACGAACGCCTCAAGTTCAAGGTCTTCGGGGACGTTTTCCTTGATTTTTTTTATTTCGGCAAGCGAAAGCTCCCTCGAAAGCACGACTCTTTTTGCACCGAGCGAGTGGTAAAACCTGCACGCCTCGGCGTTCACGGTGCTCGCCTGAGTCGAGATGTGAATGTCGATATCCGGCGCAATTTTCTTTGCAAGCGAAAGCACGCCCATGTCTGAAATTATAAGCGCGTCGGGGCGTATTTCATTTAAAAACGAAAGATAATCTTCAAGCTCCGTAAGCTCGTCCTGCCGCGGCATGGTGTTTACCGTAACGTATATTTTTACGTTTCTTTCACGGCAGTATTCCACCGCCTTTTTAAGCTCGCCGTCCGAGAAGTTGTCAGACGATGAGCGCATGCCGAAGCGCTCTCCCGCGGCGTAAACCGCGTCGGCGCCGTAAAGTACGGCAAAGGTCAGTTTTTCGAAGTTGCCCGCGGGCGATAAAATTTCAGGTTTTTTCATTGAAAAATATCCTTTTTGCAAAATAATCTGTAAATTACTGCGACTTTGCCTTGTCGGCGTTTATATATCTCTGGTGCTCTTCAGCCGTGCGCGAGAATACAGTTTCGCCGTCTTTCTTGGTGTAGAAGTAGTAGTAAGTCGTCTTTTCGGGATAAAGAGCAGCGTAAATCGCCTCCATACTCGGATTGCATATAGGTCCGGGCGGAAGCCCTCTGTTAAGGTAGGTGTTGTAAGGATGGTCAAGCGACGTGTCGATGTCGTAAAGCCCCTTGCGCTCGGGCATTGCATACTGTATCGCCGCGTCGGAATTTAAATACGGGAACTTTGAACTGTTGTTCAGCCTGTTGTGGAATACCGAGGAGATGTAGTAATAGTCGCTTGCGTTGTTGCCCTCTTTTTCGATGAGGGAAGCGAGCGTGATAACCTCGTCAACCGTCATTCCGAGCTGGTCGCAGCGCGAATAGAAATCCTCCTCGAATTTTCTGTTGAAGTTTGTGAGGAACTTGTCTATAACCGAAATCGGATTTTCGCTGAGATAGAAATCGTAGGTGTCGGGGAAGAGGTAGCCTTCAAGACGGTAGCTGTAATTGCTGTCAAAGCGGTAAGGCGAGAGCTCGTCTTTGTTTAAGTGCTTCATAAAATCATATTCATAGTCGAACTCCTGCAGCGCTTCAAGGTAATTTTCCTTTTTGCCCACACCCTTTTCAACGAGAAGATCCAGCGTTTCGTTTACGGTAAGACCTTCGGGAATGGTAATTCTAACGGTGCCTTTTACGGTGCGCGGATAATCCGAGAGAGCGTCGAGAAGCTGGTCGTAGTTCATGCTCGGGTTTACCGTCTGCGGACCGGAAAGATATTTTCCCGTAAGATAGGCGCGCTTTGAAATGCGGAAATCGGCGTATTTTTCAAATACAAACGGATAGTTTATGACGTGGGCTTTTGACAGAATGTCCGCAACAAGCTCTGTGTCCGCGTTTTCGGGAATTATGACGGTTATTTCCTCGTTTTTCTTTACGAAAGCGAAAAGGTCGTTTCCGACGTTTATGACGGTTTTGGATATAAACCATACCGCAAGCGCGACAAACGCAATGTAGACGATAATCTTTATCACGCCGAATTTTGCCGAACCGAGAAAAGATACCTTCACGTCGTCCGTCTCAATGTCCGAGCCCGAATCCTTCGCATGATGCGAAGTTTTTTTGGAAGATTTCGATTTTTTCGAGCCCGAGCGCGAGGACGCGGTGTTGAAGTCGTCAAGACTTATGGCGGAAAAGGAAGAAGTCGCATTGTTCGCGCTTGAAGCGGGACTTGCCTTTTCGGGCTTTACCGCGTCGAAATTAACGCGCGTTTTGCCGTCGTTTGCGTCCTGCGAAGAAGCGCTGCCGCCGACGGCGCTTATATTTATGGTCTCATCGGTGATTTTCGGGGCATCCGGTCTTTTTTTCGCATTTCCGAATACCTTGAGAACGGCGTCTATGTCGCCGGTGTCGACTTTATTGCTGTCAGAAATGTTTTTGTTTTCGTTTTCGTCCATGAGTTCCTCCGTTTAAGATAAAGCGGTAGTTTTTTTATTTTTCCCAGCGGCTGCTGCTTCCCGAGGGAAGAACAGAGCCCGTCTGCGTAACGTAAAGTCCTATTTCATCCGAGGAAACCTTTCCTCCGCGCGGTTTTTTGATGTGTAAGTCGAGAAGATAACCGACCGATGACGCGGAAAGGCCCGTCGTGTAGGAGTTTACCAGCATAAACAAAGGAGAATCGCTGAGGAGCGCTCCCGCAAGACGTATCAACTCGTCGATTCCGTCTTCAAGCTTCCATATTTCGCCGCCGGGGCCGCGTCCGTAAGACGGCGGGTCCATTATTACGGCGTCATACCTGTTTCCTCTGCGGATTTCACGCTCCATAAACTTCTTGCAGTCGTCTACAATGTAGCGTATAGGCGCATTTTCCAAGCCTGAA
>JAGDBE010000095.1 GCA_017959195.1 Clostridia bacterium
ATCAGCACGTCGGCGTCGGAGTGTCCGTCAAGTCCTGTTTCGTGCTCAATTTCAATACCGCCGAGTATGAGTTTTCTGCCTTCTGTCAGTTTATGAACGTCGTATCCGTGCCCTACTCTGAAGCTCATCATTCCGGTTTCTCCTTTTCTTCATTACGGTTTTTTATTATCGCACTTGCTATTTCCACGTCTTCGGGATACGTTACTTTTATATTTGCAAAGCCGCTTTCGACGCACATCACCTTGAATCCCGCGTCCAGAACGAGCGACGCGTCGTCGATGGCGCTCGTATTTCCGCTTTGCTTTGCTTTAACCAAAGCCGTATGGAATATATCGGTATCAAACGCCTGCGGAGTCTGCATCTGCCACAGTCCGTTCCTATCGAGTTCCTCCGTTACGACTCCGTCCGCGCCGGTTTTCTTTATCGCGTCCCTCACCTTTGTTGCGGCAACCGCCGAACCGTATTTTGTGCATGCTAAGAACACGTCGTTTATTATCTTTTCGGTTATCATGGGGCGCGCCGCGTCGTGAACCGCCAGAAACGGCGTTATATCCTCTTTTTTATCGAACGCCGCGCGAAAGGCGTTAATTACCGATTCGGTCCTCGTCTTTCCACCCGTTATAACGCATTTGAGTTTACTTATTCCGTATTTTTCGGCAACGGCATATATCTCTTCTTTTCTCTCTTCCGGGGCGCTCACGACTATCTGCTTTACAAATCCGCTCTTTTCAAACGCTTCGAGAGAATACGCTATCATTTCCTTATTCTCTATCTCAAGAAGCGGTTTATACACGTTTCCGAGCCTTTTTCCGCTTCCTGCGGCCGCCAAAAGGATGGTGAAAATCGGTTTCGGCCTGCTTATCAGGGCATATTTATTATTCCACAAGACTTGCATTTTTTCACCGCTTTCATCTTCAATATATGAATATCTTATCATATTGTCGGCTTTTTATTGTTAAGATATTGTTAACTATCTCTTTTTTGCTTTTCTCAATTTGCGTTTTTTTATTCATTAATATATTGACGATAACGCCGCCGATTTTTGCGCGTTTTTCAAATTAACATATCGGACACATTTCATTTACTGATTGTTAATGCAGAACGGCTATTGTTAATATATAATTATTGAAAATATTAATAAAAAGGTATAAAATGTTATTTGTATAATTTTGTTTGCAAAATGTGCTTTTGAGCGGAGGTTTTATGGTTTTTACCGAGATTTCTTCAAGAAAAAACGAAATAATCACGGAACTTTCCGCGCTGGAAACCGACAAGAAGCGCAGAGACTCCCTTTCGCTTTTTGCGTTCGAGGGAATAAAATTATTCGAAGAAGCGGTTTTATCGGGCATTGAGATACAAAAGGTCTTTTTTACGCACAAGGCGCTTGACGCCTACGGCAAGACTTTGGAGAAAGCAAAGGGCGCTGACTTCTATCTCGTATCCGACGGCGTTTACGACAAGCTTTCTTCCGAAAAGTCGCCGCAGGGCGTTTTCGTCTGCGCGCGTATGCCGGAAAAGCTTTCTATCGACAGCGATACTTTTAAAAAGGCGTCCGAGAGCGGTTTTATTATTTTCGACGAGATACAGAATCCGCTAAACGTCGGTGCGATTCTGCGTAGCTGTTATTCATTCGGTTTCGAAAACGTTATTTTCACTTCGGGCTGCGCCGACCTTTACGGAGGCAAATGCGTGCGCGCCGCGATGGGAAGTCTTTTCAAGATAAATCCTTTTTTTGTCCGCAATGCGGAAGACGCGGTTAAAAAAATAAACTCTTTCGGCAGGCGCGTTTACTGTGCTGACGCTGACAGAAGCGGTCTGGAGCTTGGAAAAACCGCCTTTGCAAAAAGCGACAGTTTCATTATCGGAAACGAGGGGCACGGTGTGAGCGAAGCTGCGAAAGCCCTTTGCGCCGGAAAGGTTTTCATTCCCATGAACGAGGGCGCCGAAAGTCTCAACGCTGCGTCCGCCGCCGCGGTTATAATGTGGGAAATGAAAAAACCGTCTCTTATTCGCGAATAATCTTTTTGAAGGGCTTACAAAATGGAATTTGAAAACTTACACGATTTATACTATATATGGCTGAGTTCGGTGCTGAATCCCGGAAATTCGTCGGCAAAAATACTGCTCGAATATTTCGACAGCATTGAGGACCTCTTCGGTGCGGATGCTCAAGCGTACATGTATGCGGGCATTTCCGAAAAGGATGCGAAAAGGCTTGAAAACAAGGACCTTACGCTTGCAAACGAGTATCTCGCGTACTGCCGCAAGGACCACCTAGGGCTTCTATGCTACGACAATCCCTACTACCCGCAGAGGTTAAAGAAAATAGAAAATCCTCCCGCGCTTTTATATTACAGAGGCAGGGTTGAACATTTAGACGACTATCCGCTCATTGCCATGGTCGGAACGCGTTCATGTTCCGAGCGAGGCTACCGTCAGGCGTACGCCACCGCCTACAAGGCGGCAAGCTACGGTGCGGTCATAGTTACCGGTCTTGCCGTCGGCATTGATTCGGCGTGCACGAGAGGTGCGCTTGACGCCGACGCCTACAACATAGGCGTTCTCGGCTGCGGTATTGACAGGATTTATCCGTGGCAGAACAAGGATTTATTTTACAGATTATCGGCAAGGGGTCTCATTATTTCGGAGTTTGCCCCGTTTTCACGCCCGGAGGGCACGAATTTTCCGATAAGAAACAGGGTTATAAGCGGTCTCGGCGTTGCAACCGTCATTTTCGAAGCGAACGAAAGGAGCGGTGCGCTCATCACGGCGGACCATGCGCTATATCAGGGCAGGCAGATTTTCGCCATACCCGGTGCGGTTGACAATTCTTTATATGCGGGACCTCTCGGGCTCATCAAATCGGGTGCGATAGTATTCACGGAAGCCGAGGACATTGTTTCGGAATATTCTTTGATGTTTCCGCACAGGATAAACGTTGACAGAAAGGTGGGCGTCCCCGAAAAGCTCATCAAAAAGGCCGTGGAAAACGCCTTTCTCGACAACATTCTCGTTCCCGACAAGGAAAACGAGCAAAACAGGGTGCTTGAAAAGCCGGCAAGGGCGAAAAAGCGCGCCGAAGTTAAAAAAGAGCCGCCGAAAGGCGAAATTCCCGTTTCCATGCCTCAATTTGAGGAGAAAGGTGCGAATACTCCGGCTCCAAAGGCGGAAAATCCGAACGTTTCCGCGCTTTCGGCGCAGGAAAAGGCAATTTACGACATGTTTAAGCAAAAAGAGGTATTAAGCGCCGACGAAATCGCCGAAAAAGGCATAAAAATCGACGACGCGCTGTCGTCTCTCACGCTGCTTGAAGTATACGGGCTTATAGAAATGCTGCCCGGCGGCAATTACCGCAGATTAGGTTAAGAAAAAAATTTTATATATATTCAGGAGGAAGCTCAGTGGCTAACAAACTTGTAATTCTCGAATCTCCAAACAAAATCAAGGCAGTAAAAGGTTATCTCGGCAAAAATTTCAAGGTAATCGCTTCTCAGGGACACGTGCGCGATCTTCCCAAAAGCGCTCTGGGAATTGACATCGAAAACGGCTTTGCCCCGAAATACATCAACATAAGGGGAAAAGGCGAGCTCATCAAAAACCTTAAAGCCGAAGCGAAAAAGGCGGACACGGTTTATCTCGCAACCGACCCCGACCGTGAGGGCGAGGCGATTTCATGGCATCTCACGCAGGTGCTTGAACTCGACGAAAGCAAAACCAAGCGCATAAGGTTCAACGAGGTTACGGAAAACGCCGTACAGAACGCCGTTAAAAATCCGACTTCCCTCAACATGGACCTTGTAGACGCGCAGCAGACGCGCAGAATTCTCGACAGAATAGTCGGCTATCAGCTCAGCCCCATTCTCTGGAAAAAGATAAAGAGCGGTCTTTCAGCCGGCCGTGTGCAGTCCGTTGCGACGCGTCTTATCGTTGACCGCGAAAACGAGATACGCGCCTTCAAGGCTGACGAGTACTGGACCGTCGACGCAATGCTCAAAACCGCCGACGGCAAGAAATTCAAGGCGTCATACGCCTACTCAAAAAACAAGCTTGAGCTCTCCGACGAATCGAAAGCGAACGCCATACTTGACAAAATCAAGGGCAGAGACTTTACCGTTTCCGACGTAAAGCGTTCGGAAAGATACAAAAATCCGCAGCCGCCTTTCATCACTTCCACCCTTCAGCAGGAAGCGTACAGGCGTCTCGGTTTCTCGTCTTCAAAGACGATGAAGACGGCTCAGGAGTTATACGAAGGTATCTCCCTCGGCTCGCACGGCACGCACGGTATCATAACCTACATGCGTACCGACTCGCTCCACGTTTCCACCGTCGCGCTTGACAGTGCCGAGCAGTACATTAAAGACGTTTACGGCGCGGAATACTATCCCGAAAAGCGCAGATTCTACAAGTCAAAAAACGGTGCGCAGGACGCTCACGAAGCCATCCGTCCCTCTTATATGAACTATCCGCCGAAGGACATAAAGCAGTTCCTTTCGTCTGACCAGTACAAGTTATACAGCCTCATCTGGGACAGATTCCTTGCAAGCCAGATGGCGTCTGCCGTTCTCGACACGGTTACCATTGACACCGAATGTGGCGGAGTGCCCTTCAGAAGTTCGGGTTACACCGTTAAATTCAACGGATACATGGCGCTCTACGACTACAAGTCGGAGGAAAAGGCGGAAGACGACAGCGAAAAGGACAACATTCTCCCCGCGGTCAAGACAGGCGAAGTGCTCAAATGCGCCGAAATCATTCCGGCTCAGCACTTCACGCAGCCGCCGGCAAGATTTTCAGAAGGCACGCTTATAAAAGCGCTTGAAGAAAAAGGCATAGGCAGGCCGAGCACCTTTGCTCCGACGATTACGACGATTATTCAGAGGGGATACGTTGAGCGCGACGCGAAAACGCTCGCTCCCACCTCTTTGGGAGAAGTTACGACCAAGCTTATGTGCGACAACTTCAAGGAAATCGTCGACTACGATTTCACCGCGAACATGGAAAACTTCCTTGACGACATTGAAAGCGGCAAGAAAGACATGCTCTCTGTTCTCACGAGCTTCTACAACGACTTTGAAAAAGAGCTTTCCGACGCGCAGAAGAACATCAACCGTGAGAATTACAAGCTTCCCGTCGTTGAAACGGACATAATATGTGAAAAATGCGGAAGCAAAATGGTTATAAAGAGCGGAAGATTCGGAAAATTCGCCGCTTGTCCCAATTACCCTGCGTGCAAGAACACCAAAACCCTCGACAAGAACGGAAATCCCGTTGCGGCTGGCGCAAAAGCAACCTCTTCCACTCCCGCTCCCGAAAACATCAAATGCGACATCTGCGGCGGTCCCATGGTAATACGCCGCGGCAGATACGGACAGTTCTACGCCTGCGCTTCTTATCCGAAGTGCAACGGAACCAAGCCCATCACCAAAGAGCTTGACGTAAAATGTCCGTTATGCTCGTCTCCCTTAACCATAAGGCACGGCAAGAACAGAACGACGTTCTACAGCTGTTCTTCCTACCCGAAGTGCAAGTTCACGTCATGCGACGTTCCCACAAACGAAAAGTGTCCCGAATGCGGCGGCATGCTCCTCCGCAAGCGCGGCAAGGACAACGTTTACGTTTGCGTTAACAAAACCTGCGCTTACAACGAAAAGAACAAGAAAAGCAAGTAACATCATTCATACAACGAAAGGGCGTCCGTTTTTGCGGGTGCTAAGGAAAATACCGTAAAATGAAAATTATCGTTGACTGTATGAGCGGCGACAACGCTCCCGAAGAAATACTCAAAGGCGCGCTTCTCGGCAAGGAGAAACACGGCGTAGACGTAATATGCGTCGGTGAAAGGGATATTCTTGTGGCAAAAAAGAATTCTCTTGATATTTCAGGCGTTGAGATAATCGAGGCGTGCGGCCCCCATATCACGATGGAAGACCACCCGGGAGACGTAATGAAGCCCGAAAAGGCAAATTCGTCGATGGCTGTATCTCTCGACCTACTCAAAAGCGGTGCGGGCGACGCCGTAGTATGTGCCGGAAACACCGGCGCGCTTCTCACGGGTGCGACCCTCAAAATACGCAGAATCAAAGGAATAAGACGCGCGGCTCTCGGCGCGATAATCCCCCTCGGCTCGCCGACTATGCTTGCCGACGCGGGTGCGCAGACCGACTGCACTCCCGACAATCTTCTCATGTTTGCTATAATGGGCAGTCTTTTCATGGAAAAGGTCATGGGAATTTCTTCCCCGAAGGTCGCCCTCGTAAACAACGGCGCGGAAGAGCACAAGGGCACGCCCCTTCAGTCGGAAGCGTATCAGTTACTTAAAAACGAAAGCCTCATAAACTTTGTCGGAAACATTGAAGGCCGCGAAATTCCCGAAGGAAAGGTCGACGTGATGGTTTCCGACGGATTTACCGGCAACATAGTGCTCAAATTATGCGAAGGTGCGGGATTATTCGTAAAATCGGTATTAAAGCAGTTATTTTACAAGAATTTCGTATCGAAAATCAGCGCCTTACTCGTAAAAGGCGGTCTTAAAGAGTTAAAGAAAGACATGAGCTACGAGGAATTCGGCGGAGCGCCTTTTTTAGGCATCGCGAAGCCCGTCATCAAGGCTCACGGCTCGGCAAATGCGACGAGCATTGCGTACTGTATTTTACAGGCGAAAAACTATGCGTCGAGCGGTATGATAGAAGAAATTGAGAAAATCGCCGCGCTCAAAAAAGAGCAGGTCGGCGAATCCGACTGATTTCCAGAAAGAGAAGGGATTTTTTTGCAGAAAACCGTACGGGATTTTGAAGAAAAAACGGGTTACGTCTTTAAAGACAAAAATTTAATACTTACCGCGTTCACCCATTCCTCTTTTTCAAACGAAAAGAAGGCGAAGGGTGAAGACGTGCGCTGCAACGAGAGGCTCGAATTCCTCGGAGACTCCGTTTTATCGCTT
This sequence comes from Clostridia bacterium, assembly GCA_017959195.1. Taxonomy (GTDB): domain Bacteria; phylum Bacillota; class Clostridia; order Oscillospirales; family CAG-382; genus UMGS882. The sequence goes on from JAGDBE010000095.1 coordinate 6,941, forward strand.
ATTGCAAGCGTATATCTCTTCAAGGAAAACAGAAACCTCTTTGAAGGCGATCTCACCAAAATCCGCGCGGGCATAGTCTGCGAAAACGCCCTTTACGAATATGCAAAAGAGATTGACCTCGGCTCGTTTCTCCTTCTCGGCAAGGGTGAGGAAAACACCGGCGGCAGAGAGAGAAAATCCATTCTCGCGGACGCTTTTGAAGCGACGATTGCCGCGATTTATCTCGACGGCGGTTTTGAAAAGGCGCGCGAATACGTGCTTCCCTTTATAAGCGCCGCCGCGGAAAAACTTATCGGAAACGGCAGCACCGAGGATTACAAGACCGTGCTTCAGAAATTCATTCAGCAGGGACGCGGAGACATTCTCGAATACACCACGGTTAGCGAAAGCGGGCCCTCGCACAACAAGATTTTCGAGGTCCAGGTTACCTTGAACAACAACGTCATCGGAAGAGGTTCCGGTTACTCCAAAAGAGAGGCCGAACAGCAGGCTGCGAAAGAAGCCTTATCCTTATTCGGCGACATAAAACTGTGATGGAAAAGCACATTAACGTCCCGGTTTTCATTCCCCACGAGGGCTGCAAAAACGACTGCGTTTTCTGCAATCAGCGCACCATTACGGGAGTACGGAACTCCGCGGACCGCGACATACGTCCCGAAATCGACCGCGTGCTTGCAACCTTTGGGGGCAAGACCGAAAATGCGGAAATCGCATTTTTCGGGGGAAGCTTTACGGGAATCGAAAGGCCGCTTATGATAAAGTTACTCGACGTTGCGTACGAGTATGTCAAAGAAGGAAAAGTCTCATCCGTAAGGCTTTCCACGCGGCCGGACTACATAGACGAAGAAATTCTCGATATATTGAAATCGCGCGGAGTCACCGACATTGAGCTCGGCCTTCAGAGCATGAGAAACTCGGTGCTTTTATCTTCAAACAGAGGGCACACTGCCGAGTGCTCCGAAAAGGCGTGCGAGCTTATCAAAAAATACGGTTTTATTCTCACGGGGCAGATGATGATAGGGCTTCCCTCCTCGACTTTATCCGACGAGGTTTACACGGCGGAAAAAATAGTATCGATGCGATGCGACTGTGCGAGAATTTATCCGACCGTCGTTTTTGAGCACACGAAGCTTTGCGAGATGGCGAAAAGCGGCGCGTACGTTCCGCTTACGGTTGAAGACGCGGTAATCCGCAGCGCCGCGGTTTACAAAGTTTTCGTAAAAAACGGCGTCAAGGTTTTAAGGATAGGTTTACAGGCGACGGAAGCGCTTGAAAAAAGCGAAAACGTCTATGCGGGCGCCAACCACAGTGCGCTCGGAGAACTGGTTTTGGGCGAATACTACGCCGGCATAATAAGAGATAATCTTGATTTCATATCGGAAAACTCGGGAAAGAAAAAAATACTTATTCTGAACTGCGCGCCCGGCGAGCAATCAAAGGTTGCGGGGCAGAAAAAGAAAAACGTTTCGATGATAAAAGAAAGTCTGAAAATTCGGAATGCGTTCTACGGCGCAATAAAGATAATTCCCGACGAAGCCGTTTCCAAAAACACTCTGAAATTTGAATTTTACGACTTATAATTTGCATTTTTAAGCGAAGGGGAACAAATTTTGTACTTAAAAGCACTTGAAATGAGAGGTTTCAAATCCTTTCCGGACAAAACGCGCCTTGATTTTGAAAAAGGCATTACCGCGATTGTCGGTCCTAACGGCAGCGGAAAATCAAATATTTCCGACGCGGTGCGCTGGGTGCTCGGAGAGATGTCGGCAAAAACGCTCAGAGGCTCCAAAATGGAAGACGTCGTTTTTGCGGGTACGGCGAAGCGCTCTCAGACCGGCTTCTGTGAAGTTTCAATTATAATCGACAACTCGGAAAACGAGCTTCCGGAAGATGCGAAAGAAGTTAAAATCACGAGAAAATATTTCCGCTCCGTCGAAAGCGAATACAGAATAAACGACAGGCCGTCGCGCCTTAAAGACATATACGAGCTTTTCCTTAACACCGGCATAGGCAGAGAAGGTTATTCGGTTATAGGTCAGGGAAAAATCTCCGAAGTCCTCTCTCAGAAAAGCGACGAGAGGCGCCACATTTTCGAGGAGGCGGCGGGAATTTCAAAATTCCGCTACCGCAAGAACGACGCCGAAAAAAAACTTATAGAGACCGACACGAACTTAGTCCGTCTGACCGACATCGTTTCGGAAATCTCAACGCGGCTTACTCCGCTTGAAAAGGAAGCGGAAAACGCGAAGATATATCTTGAACTCGCGGGCAGAAAAAAGGAGCTTGAGGTTTCGTTATGGGTGGACAAGCTCTCTAAATTCCACTCGGAAACCGACGCGCTTGAAAAGGATTACACCGAGGCTAAGGAAAACTACTCGGCAAAACAGCGCGAACTTGAGCTTCTCGACTCGTCGATTGACGGTCTTTTCAACAAAAAGCAATTCTTAAATGCGAAAGCGGAAAGCGTACGCGGGGAATTATCTCTTCTCGAAGAGGAGCGCAACCGTCTTGAAAACGCGCGGTCCCTTGCTACTAACGACATATCGCACCACAACGAGAAAAAGAGCGGAATTGCAGGCGAAATCAGTTTTCTCTCCACGTCCGAGACGGAAAAGCTGCAAAGCGACATTGAAGAAGCGCAAAAAACGGTCGAGGAAAAGAAAAAATTACTCGAAAGTGCGGAAAAAGAGCTTGAAAAGGCGTCGGAGGAAGCGGAAAAGTTAGGAAAAGAATTTGCCGACGCAGAAAAACTCTTACAGGAAAAGGTCGACGAAATCCGTGTTGAAAACGAGAAGCTGACGGAGCTGCGCATAAGCGAAGCGGAAAAGCTCAACTTTGAAAAGTCGGAAGCGCAGCGCAAGGAATTCTTAAATTCCGAAATCGAAAAGGCGAAAGCCGAGCTTGAACAGGCGCAGAATTATCTAAAAGCCGCGCAGAAACGCAAAAAAGAGGCACAGGAAGAAAAGACCTCCATTCTCGCGGACATTGAAGAAGAAAAGAAAGAGCTCGACAAGTTAACCGACAAAAAGGCGGAATACGCGGCCCTTAAAAACGATTATGCGGCGCAGTACGCGTCAGCTCTTCACAGAAAAGAGACTCTCGAAAAGACGGAGGCCATGCTTGAAGGCTATCCGAACAGTGTAAAAGCGGTACTCAATTCAAAAGAGCTTCCCGGAATATGCGGTCCGGTATCGAAGATTTTCTCGGTACCCGAAGAATACGTAACTGCAATCGAAACCGCGCTTGGAGCCGCCGTTTCCAACATTGTCGTGGAAGACGAGGAATGCGCGAAAAAGGCAATCGCCTTCTTAAAAGACTCGAACGCCGGCAGAGCGACGTTTCTGCCCCTTACTTCGATTTCGGGAAAGAGCGTTTCCGACAACGTAAGCGCCTCTTTCGGCTTTTGCGGAATTGCAAGCTCGGTTATAGGATACGACAAAAAATACGAAAAAGTTGCGGAATATCTGCTCGGACGCACGATAATCTGCGACAACATAGACAACGCCTCAAAGACGGCGGGTAAATTCTCGTACAAATACAAGACGGTTACCCTTGACGGTCAGGTCATAAACGCGGGCGGCTCGTACACGGGCGGCTCATCGTCAAAGACAGGCATTCTTTCGAGAAGTTCAGACATCGCAAATCTCGAAAAACTTATAGCAAAAACTTTAAAAGATGCAAAGGCGTTAAACGGAAAGATTGCGGAAAACGCTTCCGACATCGCTTCGTCGGAGGAATACATAGAAAGTCTCAAAAACGACCTTCTCAACGCCGACGCTTCGTTCTACAAGAGCGAAAGCGACATAGATTTACAAAACGAGCACATCGAAACATGCTCTTCGCGGCTTAAAAACATGAAAGAGCGGCTGCTCGAATCGGAAGCGGACAAAATCAAGGAGCACCTTGCCGAAATCAAAGCACAGAGGCAGAAATCCGAAGAGCTTGTTTCTTCTCTCGAAGAGGAAAAGAAAGTTCTTGACGCGAATGCCGACGAGTTATACTTAAAGCTCGGTGAAGCGACGGAAAAGAAGTCGCAAATACAGATAAATCTCGTTGCCGCGCGCAAAGACGCTGAAAGCGCAAGCGCCGCAATCAAAACAGCAAACCAGAGAAAAGAGCAGAATGAAGAGCGCATCGCTTCCCTCAAAAAAGAGCTTGAAGAAATAGACTCGCGTCTTTCCGGCATTGCTTTCGACATTGAAAACAACGAAAAAGAGACGGAAAAGATTAAGCTTACGGTTGAGGAAAAGAAGAAGGCGTTAAACGACTACATAGAAGAGGCGTCTTCCCTCGAAGCGCAGTCGACGGTCAAGCGCGAAAGCCAGAAGGACCTCATACGCGACAAGGAAGTTTTCTTTGAAATAATGACTAAGCTCGAATCGAAGCTCGAAAAGGCAAGAAACGAGTACGACACCCTCACGTCGAAGTTATTTGAGGAATATTCCCTCTCCTTCTCGGAGGCGCTCTCCTTAAACTTCCCGCCGCCCGAAAAATCTTCCGAAAGGGAGCTTTCTTCGATAAGGTCGAAGATAAAGGCACTCGGAAACATAAACGTAAACGCGGTGGAAGAGTATGCGGAAACCAAAAAGCGCTACGACTTCATGCAGGGTCAGATAACCGACTTGCAGGACGCGAAAAAGTCGCTTGAAAACATCATACGCCGTTTGGAAAACGACATGAAGAAGATGTTCTCGGAGGCGATTGTAAAGATAAACGCAAGCTTCAAGGAAGTTTTTTCCGAACTTTTCGGCGGCGGAAACGCGGACATCGTGATTTCGGACCCCGAAAACATGCTTGAATCGGGCATTGAGATAAACATTCAGCCCCCCGGAAAGACGGTAAAGAACATATCGCTCCTTTCCGGCGGAGAGCAGGCGTTTACCGCCATTGCGCTGTATTTTGCGATTCTCAAGGTCAATCCCGCGCCTTTCTACGTCTTCGACGAGATTGAGGCGGCGCTCGACGACATTAACGTCAACCGTTTCGCCGCTTACTTAAAGAAGAATTCGGACACGCAGTTCATCATCATCACCCACCGCAGGGGCACCATGGAAATCTCCGACACCATGTACGGCGTTACCATGCAGGAAAAGGGCGTTTCCACTTTCTTAAAGGTCAACCTCGACGACGTTGAAAAGAAGACGGGAGTCGAACTTTAATCAAGGAGAACAAAATGGGATTTTTTGAAAGACTGAAACAGGGGCTTAAAAAGACAAAAGACTCGGTTATCGGTCAGATAAACGGCGTTTTTAAAAGTTTTTCGAAGGCCGACGAGGAAATGCTCGAGGAGCTTGAAGAAATCCTCATAGCGTCCGACGTCGGAATAGGCGGCGCCGAAAAGATTATCGGAAAACTGAGAACCAACTTAAAGGAAAAGAAAATAAGCGAGCCGGAAGAAGCAAAAGCCGAGCTTTTCGCCATAATTGAAGAGGTTATCGGCGAAGACGAGTCTTTGAATCTTTCGACCAGTCCGTCGGTCATATTCGTTATCGGCGTAAACGGCGTCGGAAAGACGACTTCCATCGCAAAGCTTGCCTACATGCTTAAAAACGAGGGCAAGACCGTAGCGCTCGCCGCGGCGGACACGTTCAGAGCCGCAGCCGCAGACCAGCTTGAAATCTGGGCTGAGCGCGTGGGCGTGCCGATTATAAAGCACACGGAAGGTTCAGACCCCGCGTCCGTGGTTTACGACGCCGCGAACTACGTTAAAAGCCGCAAAATCGACGTTCTCATAGTTGACACCGCGGGACGTCTTCACGTCAAGAAAAATCTTATGGACGAGCTTGCAAAAATGATGCGCGTTCTCGAAAGGGAGCTTCCAGACGCGGCGAAAGAAACGCTTCTCGTACTTGATGCTGTAACCGGTCAGAACGCCATAAATCAGGCGAAGGAATTTACCGGCACAACCGAAATCACGGGTATAATATTGACGAAGCTTGACGGCACCGCGAAGGGCGGAATCATCATTTCGGTAAAATCGGAGCTCGGAATTCCCGTAAAATTCATAGGAGTCGGAGAGCAGATGGACGACTTACAGCCGTTTTGCGCAAAGACGTTTATAAAAGCTCTGTTTGACGAACAATAAGGACGGAAAAATGGAAAACAACGAAATAATCGAAATAATAGCGGCGACCAAAAACGCGCACAAGGTTAAAGAGCTCGGAGAGATGTTAAATCTTGACCGCATAAAGCTCAAAAGTCTTTCGGACATGGACTTTTCGGGAGAAATTGAGGAAAACGGCTCGACTTTCGAAGAAAACGCGCTCATCAAGGCGGAAACGGTCTGCAAATTATACGGAAAACCCTCTCTTGCCGACGATTCCGGCTTATGCGTCGATTTTCTTTCGGGTGCGCCCGGCATTTATTCGGCAAGATACGCGTCGGTCGGAAATGAAAACGCGACGGACAAAGACAACGTCAACAAGCTTCTTTACGAGCTTAAAGGCGTGCCCGAAAAGGACCGCACGGCAAAGTTTGTATGCGTGCTTGCTCTCGTATTTCCCGACGGCAGAAAGATCACCGTTAAAGGCGAGTGCAACGGCTCTATAACCTTTGACGAAAGAGGTTTTGACGGTTTCGGCTACGACCCGGTATTCTACTACCCGCCGTTATGCAAAACCTTTGCGGAAATGAGCGAGGGTGAAAAAAACTCGGTGAGCCACAGAAAAAACGCCGTGGATTTACTTAAAAAGGAACTTATTGACATTTTTAACGTCGAAACTACAGGAAAGGATTAAAACATGTCGGCACAGAATTTGACTTCAAAGGAGCGCGCATACCTGCGCTCGCTTGCAAACACGGAAGACGCCATTTTCCAGTTCGGAAAAGACGGGCTCTCGGACAACTTCATAAAGCAGATAGACGACGCGCTGAATGCGCGGGAACTCATAAAGATAAGCATTCTCGAAAACGCCGGCGTTACCGCAAAGGAGCTCGCAGCACAGATTTGCGAAAAGGCGGACTGTCAGAGCGTTCAGATAATAGGCAGAAAAATCGTCTTTTACCGTCAGGCAAAAGACAAGGACAAGAGAAAAATCAAGTTTTGACAAGATGAAAATAGGACTTTTCGGCGGCTCGTTCAACCCGCCGCACATAGGACACACTTTAATAGCAAAAGACTTCTATTATGCGTCAAACGTCGATTTGCTCATAATAATGCCCGCGTACATCTCCCCTTTCAAGGGGAAAACCGACGTGGGTGCCGAAACAAGGCTTGAGATGGCAAAGCTTGCGTTTCTGCCTCTCGGAGAAGAAGGCATTTGCTACAAGGTCAGCG
>JAGDBE010000096.1 GCA_017959195.1 Clostridia bacterium
GTCAGCCGGGACTTCGGCTGTTTTTTTATATAATTTTATATATAATAATATTGTAATGGCAAAGCGTTTGTGATATATTATATTTGTGAAACGAGGGGTGATATTTTGTTCAAATTGGTTTCTCCGTACAAGCCGACCGGCGACCAGCCGCAGGCAATCGAAAAGATAAGCGCCGGCATTGACGCGGGCATGAAATATCAGGTATTGAAGGGCGTTACCGGCTCAGGAAAAACGTTTACCATGGCGAACATCATCGCTTCCGTAAACCGCCCCACGCTCGTTCTTGCGCACAACAAGACGCTTGCGGCGCAGCTTTGCAGCGAATTCAAGGAATTCTTTCCCGAAAACGCCGTGGAGTTCTTCGTTTCATACTACGACTACTATCAGCCGGAGGCATACATCCCCGGAAAAGACGTATATATCGAAAAAGACTCGTCAATCAACGACGACATAGACAAGCTCCGCCACAGCGCGACGACTTCCCTTTTCGAGCGCCGCGACGTGATTATAGTATCCTCCGTTTCGTGCATCTACACGCTCGGCGATCCGGAAGAATACAAGAACATGGTCGTTTCTGCATATCCCGGGCTTGCCGTTTCGAGAGACAGCTTTATTGCATCGCTTGTGAGAATTCAGTACGAGCGCAACGACCTCGTTTTGGAGAGAAACAAGTTCAGAGTCCACGGCGACACGATAGAAATACTTCCGTCAAACAGCAACGACAAGGCAATCCGCGTGGAGTTTTTCGGAGACGAAATAGACAGCGTTTCGGAAATCAACATCGTTACGGGAAACATCATTCACAAGCTCTCAAAAGCGGTCATCTACCCCGCGACCCACTACGTAACCTCGCTTGAAAAGCGGCAGCGCGCAATAGACGAAATTCTCTCGGAAATGGAAGAGAGAGCCGCCTTTTTCAAGTCTCAGAACAGATTTATCGAGGCGCAGAGAATTGAGGAAAGAACGAGATACGACATGGAGATGCTCGCGGAAATCGGCTACTGCTCGGGCGTTGAAAACTATTCCCGCGTTTTATCGGGAAGACCCGCCGGAAGCGCGCCCTTCACGCTGCTCGACTATTTTCCGAAAGATTTTCTCCTGTTCGTCGACGAGTCGCACGTAACGCTCCCGCAGGTGCGCGGCATGAGCGGCGGCGACAGGGCAAGAAAGAAAAATCTCATAGAATACGGATTCCGCCTGCCTTCTGCATACGACAACAGGCCGCTTTTCTTTGACGAGTTTAAGGAGCGCATAAATCAGGCGGTTTTCGTGAGCGCAACGCCTCAGGAATACGAAAAGAGCATATCTTCCCAGGTTGTCGAGCAGATTATAAGGCCTACCGGCCTTGTCGACCCCGAAGTCGAGGTGCGCCCCGTCGCGTCGCAGATAGACGACCTTATAAGTGAAATAAATATGCGCGTCGAAAAGAACGAGAGAGTGCTCGTTACCACGCTTACAAAGAAGATGGCGGAGGACCTCACCGAATATCTCGGAAATTACGGCATAAAGTGCAGATACATGCACTTTTCGATAGACACCATCGAGAGAATGGAACTGCTTCGCGACCTGCGTCTCGGCGTTTTCGACGTTCTTATCGGCATAAACCTTCTGCGTGAAGGCCTTGACCTGCCGGAAGTATCGCTCGTCGCGATTCTCGACGCAGACAAGTAAGGCTTCTTAAGAAGCGAAACCTCCCTCATACAGACGATAGGACGCGCCGCGAGAAACGCTTCCGGTAAAGTTATTATGTACGCCGACACAATAACCGACTCGATGAAAAACGCCATCGACGAAACCAAACGGCGCAGAGATATTCAGACATCCTATAACAAAGAGCACGGAATCGTTCCCCACACGATACAGAAAGACGTACACGACATTATCGACCTTTCGATAAAGGAAAAAGAAAAAGGCGGCGGAAGAAAACTTTCCCCGAAACAGACCGAGCGCGTCATAGCAGAACTTACCGAGCAGATGAAGAGCGCCGCATCGTCGCTTAACTTTGAACTTGCGGCGGCGTTCAGGGACAGGATAATCAAGTTGAAGAAAAACAAATAATATGTTTTCTCATACTTGAATTATATTTATATATATGCTAAAATATTATTCAGAATATAATTTCAGGAAAGGGATACACCAATGAAAGCAAGAATACCGAAAGGCATGGGCGGCGGCCCTCAGAACATGCAGGCAATGCTTAAGCAGGCGCAGAAAATGCAGGAAGACATGCAGCTTATCCAGGAAAAACTCGATGAGGAAGTTCATGAAATCTCAGCAGGCGGCAGCGCCGTTACCGTAAAGATAAAAGGTACTATGGAAATCCTTGAAATCAATATAGCCGACGACATAGTGGACCCCGACGACGTCGAAACCCTCGAAGACCTTATCGTTGCGGCAGTAAACGAAGCTATTAAGACGGTTGAAAAACACAATAAAGAAGAGTTAGGCAAAGTTACGGCAGGCCTCGGCATGCCGGGAGGTATATTATGATTAAAGTTGAACTTCTGGAACACACGCCAAATCCCGACAGAGTTATCGCCGCGGCGGCAAAACTCTGCTACTCCTCCGTCGGAGTCGACGACATTCTCGAAAAAATGACTCCCGAAAAGACGGAAAGTTTTATAAATATGCTTATGGGGCTCGGACACGAAAGCCCGGTTGAGCACGTCTCCTTCACTTTTGCGATAGAAGGCGTTTCGCGCTCGCTTCTTGCCCAGCTCACACGCCACAGAATCGCTTCCTACAGCGTGCAGAGCCAGAGATACGTATCAAAAGAGAATTTTGAATACATAATGCCTCCGGAAATAGAGAAAATTCCCGAGGCAAAGGCGCTTTTCATCAAAGCCATGGAAGACGACCGCGATACTTACAAAAAGCTGAACGACATTCTGTGCGCGGCGCATGAAAAGACGTTTTTGGCAGAAGGACAGGACCCCAAAACCGCAAGCAAAAACGCGCAGAAAAAGGCGAACGAGGACTCGAGATACGTGCTCTCCAACGCGTGCGACACAAAAATCATCATGACGATGAACGTGCGCTCGCTCTACCACTTCTTCAACCTGCGCTGCTGCAACCGCGCGCAGTGGGAAATCCGGGCGCTTGCAACCGAAATGCTGCGCCTTGTAAAGAACGTTGCTCCCATACTCTTCAAAAACTCAGGCCCTGCCTGCGTTTCGGGAAAGTGCCCAGAGGGCGCGATGAGCTGCGGAAAAGCGCTCGAAATGAAGGATTTTTTCAGCACGCTCGCTTAAATTTCCATCTTTCTAAGGAAAGGGCTTCTATATGGGATATCTTCTTACAATCGAAGCGCCCGACGCTTCCGGAAAATCCACTCAGGTAACCGAATTATGTAAACATCTTGAAAAAGACGGGATAAAAACCCGTCTTGTCCGTTTTCCGAATTACGGCAGCGACGCGTGCAAGCCGGCGGAGCTTTATCTGAACGGCGCTCTGGGTAAAAACCCCGAAGACACAAGCGCCTACGCCGCTTCCGTCTTTTTTGCCGTCGACAGATATTTCTCATACTGCACCGACTGGTCGAAGGACTTAAAAGAGCCCGACACCGTCGTAATTTTAGACAGATACACGACGTCAAACGCCGTTCACCAGCTCTCAAAACTCGATTCGAGAGAAGAACGGCTCGCTTTTCTTGAATGGCTTTACGATTTTGAGTTTAATAAACTCTCGCTTCCCGTACCCGACGACACGATATTTCTCGACGTGCCGCCGGAGATTTCGCATATGCTTATGCAGAGCCGTGCAAAAGCCGAAAGCTCGCACGTTACCGACATTCACGAAGCAAGCGGAAAGTATCTTCAAAAATGCTACGACGCGGCAAAACTCGTTTCCGAA
>JAGDBE010000097.1 GCA_017959195.1 Clostridia bacterium
ATATGTCGCTGTCGCTCGAGAGGGGCGACTGCGTCTGCAACGGCTTTAAGAGCATAAGACACGACTCGTGGAGCGGAATAGGAATAGATAAGGCGCTTTCGAGATACGGCTTTTCGGTATCGACGCCTATTGAAAAGATGGGCCCCGAAGCGAGAAACGCACTCTTTTACGGCGACGGCACGCCCGTAAAATATTCTTACAAAGGCTTCCCGATAAACTTTGCCGGCATACTCACCGACATAAACCGCAGATATGAGTTGTGCGAAAACAACCCCGACCAGAGGGAGTACTACGAGCAGTTCATGGAGAACGTCGAGTGTACCGCCTGCGCGGGGAAACGGCTTAAAAAAGAAACCCTCGCCGTAACCGTCGGCGGACTCAATATCGCCGAAATATGCGAACTTCCGATAAAGAAATCCATTGAATTTTTCAATAATCTCGAACTTCCCCCTCAGCAGACGGTGATTGCAAGGGATATTCTGAAAGAAATCAAGGAAAGGCTCGGCTTTCTTATGAGCGTGGGACTCGAATACCTCACGCTGTCAAGGTGTTCCGGCACCCTTTCGGGCGGCGAAAGCCAGAGAATAAGACTTGCAACGCAGATAGGCTCGTCGCTTACCGGCGTGCTCTATATCCTCGACGAACCGAGTATAGGACTTCATCAGAAGGATAATTCAAAACTCATAGCGACGCTGAAAAAGCTGCGCGACCTCGGAAATACGCTTATAGTAGTCGAACACGACGAGGAGACCATGCTTTCGTCGGATTATATAGTCGATATCGGCCCCGGCGCGGGCATTCACGGCGGCGAAATCGTCGCCTGCGGCACCCCGGAGGAGATAATAAAAATAAAGGGCAACGTAACCGCCGATTTTCTTTCGGGAAGACGCAGAATCGACGTTCCCGAAAAGAGACGCAGCTGCGGCGGAAGATACCTCGAAATCTTCGGCGCAAGGGAGCATAACCTCAAAAATATAGACGTGAAAATACCGCTCGGCGTGTTCACCTGCATCACGGGAGTTTCCGGCTCGGGAAAGAGCTCGCTTGTAAACGGCATAGTCCTTCCCGCGATTGAAATTAAGATAAACCGCTCCAAAAAGACCGTGGGCAACTGCGACGGCATAAAGGGAACGGAATATCTGGATAAGGTCATCAGCATAGACCAGTCGCCGATAGGAAGAACGCCGAGGTCAAACCCCGCGACCTATACGGGGCTGTTCACCGATATACGCATACTGTTCGCAAAGACCAAAGACGCGCAGATAAGGGCGTTCAAGCAGGACAGATTTTCCTTTAACCTGAGGGGCGGCAGATGCGAGGCGTGCCAGGGCGACGGAACCCTAAAAATAGAGATGCATTTCCTGCCCGACGTGTACGTAACCTGCGATACCTGCCACGGAAAACGGTATAATAAGGAGACGCTCGAAGTCAAATATAAGGGCAAAAATATTTCAGACGTGCTGGAAATGACGGTTGACGAGGGCTGCGAATTTTTCGCGAATATCCCGAAAATATATAAGAAACTGAAAACTTTGCAGGACGTCGGACTCGGCTATATCAAAATAGGACAGTCGTCAACGACTCTTTCCGGCGGCGAAGCGCAGAGGGTAAAGCTCGCAACCGAGCTTTCAAAGACCGCGACCGGCAATACCATGTATATTCTCGACGAACCGACGACGGGACTTCATACCGCCGACGTCGAAAAGCTCATAGAAGTGCTGTCGAGACTCGTAAAACTCGGAAATACCGTCGTTGTCATAGAGCATAACCTCGACATCATAAAGACCGCGGACTATATCATAGATTTAGGCCCCGAAGGCGGCGACGCGGGCGGCGAAATAATCGCCGAAGGCACGCCTGAGGAAATTGCAAAGTGCAAAAAATCATATACCGGCGAATATCTCAAAAAAATGCTCTCCGGCGAATTTTTCAGTTATGAAAAGACGGCGGACGGAAAAGAAAGCGCTCCTAAAAAGAAAAAGAGCGGAAAAACCAAAGAGGTAAAGAAAAATTGATAATATTCAGCGCGTCGGGCGTGTGCCTTTCGTTCGGAACGGACGTAATTCTCGACAATATATCCCTCGGCGTAAACGAGGGCGATAAAATCGGCGTTGTCGGCGTAAACGGCGCCGGCAAATCGATGTTTTTAAAGCTTCTCACCGGAAAAACCGAACGCACGTCGGGAGAAGTGTACCTTTCGTACGGTAAGACGGTGGGATTCTTAGAGCAGGACACCGGCCTCAATTCCGAAAACGAAATTTACGACGAAATGCTCTACGCCTTTCCCGAACTCGTCGAGACCGAAAAGAGGCTTGCGGAACTCGTCGAAAAACTGAACGACAAAAATCTCCCGCAGGACGAACATATGGCGCTTGCCGGAAAATATACCTCTCTCGAAGAAAAATTCAAGGAAAACGGCGGCTACGAGTATAAGAGCAGGATATCTTAAATGCTCGAAGCCCTCGGCTTTGAAAAGGAAAAGCATAAAATGAAGGTAAACGAGTTCTCGGGCGGTCAGAAAACAAGGCTTGCACTGTCAAGACTCTTACTTTCCGAGCCCGACGTGCTCATCCTCGACGAGCCGACCAACCACCTCGACATAGAGTCCGCCGAATGGCTCGAAAACTACCTCGTACAGTATAAAAAATCCATAATCGTCGTGTCCCACGACAGATATTTTCTCGATAAGGTTACCAATAAGACCTTCGAAATCGAAAATAAGTGCGGAAAACTCTATAACTGCCCCTATACCGAATACGTAAAACGTAAGGAAGAGGATAGGAAAAACGACCTCAAACACTACGAGATTCAGCAAAAGGAGATAGCACGGCTCGAGGCGTTCGTCGAAAACCAGCGCAGATGGAACAGGGAACGCAATATCATAGCGGCCGAGAGCAGACTCAAAGCCATCGACAGAATGGAAAAACTCGATAAGCCGAAAAACCTGCCGTCAAGCATAAAATTCGGCTTCGATACCGATTCCTCGGTCAAAACGCCGTTTATAATCCTCGAAGTTTCCGACCTTAAAAAATCCTATCCCGGAAAGGACCTTTTCGATAACCTTTCCTTTACCGTGCACGGAAAAGACAGAATGTTCGTGCTCGGCAAAAACGGTATCGGAAAATCGACGCTCCTTAAAATCCTGTGCGGCAGAGTTGACGCCGACAGCGGCAGATTCGAGTACGCAAGCGACCTCGATATCGGCTATTACGACCAGGAACAGCAGGGACTGAATAACGAAAATACCGTAATCGACGAGCTATGGGACTGCTATCCCGATAAAACGCAGACCGAGATAAGAAACGCGCTCGCAAGCTTTCTCTTTACCGCCGACGACGTGTTCAAAAACGTAAAGGTGCTGTCGGGCGGCGAAAAGGCAAGACTCACGTTTGCAAAACTCATGCTCCAGAGAAGCGATATGCTGATTTTAGACGAGCCCACAAACCACCTCGACGCGCCCTCGCGCGAAGCGCTCGAAAAGGCGCTGCTCGACTATAAAGGAACGATACTCTGCGTGTCCCACGACAGATATTTCATAAATAAGCTCGCCACACGCATCCTCGATATGCGCGAAAACGGCTGCTTCGACTATAAGGGCGGCTACGAAAGCTACCTCGAACATAAGGACAGACTTCTGCCGGAATATAACACGCAAAAGCCCGACGGAAGCGATAATATCCAAAAAGGCAAGGCGGAATACATAAAGGGCAAAGAGGAAAAGAGCAGGGCGAGAAAACTCGGAAAGCAGATAGAGGATACCGAGAAGAGAATAGCGGAACTCGAAACCGAACTTTCCGAAAACGAGAAACTCCAGGAGGAAAACGCATCCGACTACGTAAAGGTAGGCGAGCTTTTCGAGCGGTACGGAAAAATCCGCGAGGAATTGGAAGAATTGTACGAAAAACTCGAACAACTTTTGTGAATAATAACAATAGGTCAAAATTTCCAACGCGTAGAAATTTTGGCCTTATTTTTGTGCAATTATCACAAAAAAATATGAATAAAAAGACAGTAATAAAAAGAAAACGGCTGAAAAATGAGTGAAATAAAAATTTTGCGCCGAAAAACCGCTTTCCGAAAATTTACATACCCGCCGCAAAAATGCGGGTATAAGAACATTTGAGCCGAAAAAGATAAATTATAATCAATTTTACCACAATTTTTTATACATTTTTACGAAAAACACACTTTAACCGCCGAAAATCCGCAAAAAAACGGACGGCGGTTTTTGCTTTCCGTTTCAGACGGAACAGGGTTAATATATTATATTGTAATACTTGACAAAAAAGGCCCGAAGTGGTATGCTATGCTTATCTAAATAGGTGTTTTGCGCCTTTTTTTAAGGGCTTTCTTTTTTTAGTTCAAAAAAGGGAAAAAGCTCGGAAAACCGCGTTTTACGCCTGTTCGTTAAGCAAAAACATTCAAGGCAGGAGGAAAACAGCATATGAGCAATGCTAAGCGCAAGAACAGACTCGCCGCGCTGATAGTTACGGCGGGAATGCTTGTACAGCCGCTTGCGGGTATTACGGTTTTTGCCGAAACCGACGCACCCGCCGCGGCGAAAACGGCTGACGACACGTCATATACTCTCAACTCGCTCGAAGATATGAAGGACCTCATGGTATCCATAACCTACGAGCAGTACCTCAGCGAACACGAAAACGTTCCCGCTGCGAAAAACGAGATAATGATCGACGTTACCGACTATAACAAGGAGCTCTCGAGAGGCGAAATCACCGTAAATTCGTCCGACACCGTCGTAAGAGACGGCAAGGAAGAGAAGGCCGGTACGGTTACCACCACCGACGAGGGCAGACTCGTTTACGACGTTGATATTCCCGAGGAAGCGATGTATAACGTAACCGTGGAATATTTCCCGGTTGAGGGCAACGGCGCAACGATAGAAAGAATTCTTCTCATCGACGGAAGAATACCTTTCAGCGAAGCCCGCTACATGAACTTCTCGAGAATCTGGAAGGACCTCGAGGAAAAGGGATATTCCAGAGAAAACAGAACGTTCAAGGTCGATATAAACAATAACGAAATGAGACCGGTAAAGGTCGAAGCGCCCGAATGGTGCACCGTAACCCTTTCCGACTCGCAGATGTTCTACGTTGAACCGTTAAAGTTCTATTTCGACAAGGGCAAGCACACTCTTGCCTTCGAATCTGCGAGCGAACCGCTCAAAATAGCGTCGATAAAGCTTCATACCGTAAAACCTCTTTTGACGTATGAGGAATACCTCGAAAAATATAAGAACGTTCCCGACGCAGGCATCGACGAAATCATAATGATAAACGCGGAAACGCCTCTTACGACGTCTGAGCAGGTTATATACGCCATGAACGACAGAACGTCGGCGGCAACCGTTCCCCAGGCGACGGACGCTACGCTTCTCAACACCATCGGCGGCAACGGCGGCGACAAGTGGAAGACGCAGGGACAGTGGATAGAGTGGACGTTTGAAGTTCCCGAAACGGGAATGTACTACATCATTCCGCGATTCAAACAGACGATAAACGCGGGACTTTTCTCGTCGCGTAAACTGTATATCGACGGAGAAGTGCCTTTTCTTGAAGCAAACGACCTGCAGTTCAAATATAATTCCGACTGGCAGACCGAAATCCTAAACGACGGCACGACCAAGTTCAAATTCTACCTTGAAAAAGGAACACATAAAATTAAGTTGGAAGTTGCGCTCGGCAAAATGGCGGATATTTTACGCGTAATAAGCGCAAGTACCGACAGGCTTAACGGATATTACAGAAAGATACTTATGATAACGGGTTCGGATCCCGACCAGTATACCGACTACCAGTTCTCGAAACTCATACCGGAAGTTTTAAGAGGAATGAGAGAAGAATCCCAGAAACTTAAAGACGTTTCCGCAAAGCTTGAACAGACGATAGGCGGCAAGGGCGAAAACACGGTAATACTCGACAGAGTATCATACCTGCTCGATATAATGGGTAAAGACCAGGATAAAATCGCATCAAGCCTCGCCAACTATAAGAGCTATATAGGAAGCCTCGGCACGTGGCTGCTTTCGACCAAGGCGCAGCCACTGCAGCTTGACTACATTGTGGTGCAGTCGGCGTCGAACGAAAAGCTTCCCAAAGCCGAATCGGGATTCTTCGAATCGGTTGCCCACGAAATAAAGTCGTTCGTGATGTCGTTCTTCGTTGACTATAACTCGATGGGCGCAAGCACGAAGTACGAAAAGAACAGCCCCAATTCGATAGAAGTATGGATTACCGACGGACGCGACCAGGCGACGATCATGCGTCAGATGGTTGACGACAGCTTTACGGCGCAGTACGGCATATCCGTAAACCTCAAACTTATAGCGGCGGGCACACTTCTTCCCGCAACGCTCGCGGGCTCCGGTCCCGACGTTTCGATGGACCTTGACCCGGTAGGCTACGGAATAAGAAACGCCGTAATTCCCGTAAACTATTTCGAAAATACCGATAAATATATGGGCGAAAACATTTTGGGCTTCAGCGACCTGAAGGCAGAGTACTTCGACAATAACGAAGAATTCTTCGTGCCGCTGACGGTGCTCGACCCCGACAGACGCGAGTTTGTAGGAAAAGAGTATCCCATATCCAACGACGACGAAGCGGAGTTCAAGGTTGTCAACGGAGTTGAGAGAAACGGCGTCGTAACGTACGGACTCCCGTCGAGACTCGACTTCCCGATGCTCTTCTACCGCAAGGACATCTTCGCAGAAATGGGACTCGAAGTTCCGCAGACGTGGGACGACGTCGAGAATATGATAAGGGCTCTGTCGGAAGGCCAGCTTGAAATGGGCTTTGCACAGACCATGACGCAGATAAGAATGTATCAGACCGGCGAAGAATGGTATAAGTCGTGTTACGATTACGAAGATTATGAAGGCGAAAGAGACTTCCAGAGCAGAGAATACTTAAGGACGGTCGGAATACAGACCAACCTCGACAGCAACGGAGCGCTCGACGCGTTCCAGAGAATGACCGAATGGTTTACTCTGTACGGCCAGCCGATCGCATTCGATTTTGCAAACCGTTTCAGGACGGGCGAACTTCCGATAGCAATCCAGAGCTATACGCTGTATAACCAGTTGAAGGTATTCGCTCCCGAAATCAGCGGACTTTGGGAATTCGTTCAGCTGCCCGGCGTAGAACAGGAAGACGGCACGATAAATCATAACTCGCCTATCACGATAACCTCG
>JAGDBE010000098.1 GCA_017959195.1 Clostridia bacterium
TTGTAAATTTTAAAAATAAAGCGGACGGTGCGACCCGAAAAGGTCACACCGTCCGTTTTTCATTCGGCGTTTTTAAGCGCTTCGACCATATCGATTTTTTTGTTTTTGCGCGCAACCATCCAGCCCACGAGCAGCGATACTCCGAAGGTCAGAAGTATCTTCCCGTTTTTGACCCGAATAACAACGTCCGCCATTTTTGCGATATTCTGGTTATGAGTGACAATAACTATCGTCTTTCCGTAATCGCGCGCCATTTCGAGAAGCAGTTTGAGCACCATAACTCCGGTTCCGGAATCCAATGCTCCTGTCGGTTCGTCGCATAAAAGGATTTTGGGATTTTTACAAAGCGCCCTGGCAATGGAAATTCTCTGCTGTTCGCCCCCTGACAATTCAGAAGGGAAGTTGTTCAGGTGGTCGAGCAGACCCACCTTTCCGATCATTTCCTTCGCGTCGAGCGCGTTTTCAGATATTTCCGAGACGAGTTTGACGTTTTCATAGACTGTAAGAGTCGGAATAAGATTATAAAACTGAAACACGAATCCTACGGTCGAGGCGCGATAGTCTGCAAGTTCGTTATCTGAAAGTTTGGAAATGTCCGCCCCGGAAACGCTGATTTTTCCTTCGCTGGGACTGTCGAGCCCTCCGAGCAGATTCAGAAGCGTACTTTTTCCTGCGCCTGACGGACCTAATATTACGACAAATTTTCCCTCGTCAAGAGTGAAACTGACTTTGTCGAGCGCCCTCAGTTCATGGTCGCCGCTTGTGTAGATTTTTGAAACGTTGTCAAATTGTACTATTTTCATTATTACCTCCATGCGTTAGCGTCGGCTAACTGTATGCGTTAAAATCAGGGGCAGTCAGCCCCGATATTATTTATCCCAGCGCTACGTCCAGCGCCATCATTAAAGTAAAACCCATGGCAAACGTCAAAACTCCGACGTTTGAATGTTCTCCCTCAGACGCTTCAGGAATCAATTCTTCAACAACGACGTAGATCATCGCTCCTGCAGCAAAAGAAAGCAAATATGGCATAGCAGGAACGAAAATTCCGGCGAAAAGAACCGTCAGCAAAGCGCCTGCCGGTTCGACGGCGCCTGACAACGCTCCGTCAAGAAACGCTTTCGCTTTTGTCTTTCCTTCTGCGTGAAGCGGCATTGATATGATTGCGCCCTCGGGAAAATTCTGTATAGCGATGCCTATCGAAAGCGCAAGAGCGCCGCCTGCGGTGATTTCGGCAGTACCGGAAATCAGACCCGCAAATACCGCTCCGACCGCCATACCCTCCGGGATATTGTGAAGAGTAACCGCAAGAACCATCATCGTCGTTTTTTTGGCTTTGCTGCGAGGTCCTTCCGCTTTTTCTGCATTCATATGTAAATGAGGTATGACTCTGTCAAGAAGAAGTAAAAACAGGATTCCAATCCAAAAGCCCGCGAATGCTGGCAGAAACGCCAATCTTCCTTTATCCGAGGATTGATTCATCGCGGGAATAAGCAAACTCCAGATAGAAGCCGCAACCATTACTCCGCCGGCGAATCCCGTCAACGCACGCTGAACCGAACGGTTCAATTGATTTTTCATAAATAAAACGCATGCCGAACCGAGAGCGGTACCGGCAAACGGTATAGCAATACCCTCAATTACTTTTATCCACATAACGTTTCACCTCTTGTTAGCGCAAGCTAACTGCAAATCAAAAATAATAGCGGCTTAAAATCCTCGCCGCCAAAACGAACACGGTTGCCTGCCGCTAACTAACTTACCACAATATAAACGATTTGTCAATGGTATTGCCGAAAAATCCGTATGCATTTTTACTTTTGCTTCTTTTTGTGCCTTTTTATGCTGATGATACCTTTCGTAATTGCAACAACTGACAGGGTCAGAACCGCCAGTATTACGGCCGCGCTTGTAACTGCGGTCAGCGGAAGCATTTCCGACCCGTCGCCGCTTGTGTTGACCATAATAAGAGTGTTCTGAAGAGTAAGAATCGCCGCCAGCGCTTCAATAAAACTGATCGTTCTGAGGAGCCGCACAAGACTGTCGGAGGATCTTTTTCTTTTTCTGAGATTAACAGACGCCATCACGATTTTATAAGTAGTGTACGCCGCCATTGCTATGGCAGGAATGAGAGTCATGCTAACCGGTTTCCGGAGGACAACCATCAGGGACACCGGAACAACAAGGCTTAAATTCAGTAAAAAAAGAAACAATGCCGAAACGACGTACGCCGTATCCCGCGCGTTTCCGGGATTCGCTTTTGATCCGATTCTTTTTCTTGCCGTTATGATGAACACTCTGAGTAATACCAGCACGATATAATAAACGCAAATCGATCCGTGCCAAAGCGACCGGTGATATATTCCGAGAAAACCGTTGTAAAACGCGAAAATCACAGTCACCGCGAGCGAACCGAGCGCTCCCGTAACCGTTTTGAAATCATAATCGTTTTTCCATTTTTCAACAA
>JAGDBE010000099.1 GCA_017959195.1 Clostridia bacterium
CAAGACAGGTGTCAAAATCCTTTATATCGCCTTTTATGAAAGTATAGTTCGGATTATCAAGAAACATATCGACGTTTTTCTGTTTTCCCGTGGACAAATCGTCAAGGCATCTTACCTTATATCCCAGATTCAGTATTGCTTCGCAGAGGTTTGAGCCTATAAAGCCCGCGCCGCCCGTTACAAGAAAAACGCTGTCCTTTTCAAATGCAAGATTGCTGTATCCCATACGATTTTATCTCCTTATATCAAAGTCTCCAGTATCTGTAGCCCGCGGCCTTAAATTCGTCCTTGTTTCTTATGCCCTTGACGTCAACGATAACTTTCTTTGAGTTATCCTCGTTCTTGAACATTGCCGCAAGGTCTTCGTCCGAAAGCGCCGTAAATTCTTTATGCGCAACGGCGATAATAAGGCAGTCGAGATCTTTGAACTGCTCTATCGGAACGAGGTCCACGCCGTAAAACTTCTTTGCGTCGGGCGCGTCTGCCACGGGGTCGCATACCATCGGCGTAATGCCGTATTCCTTGAGTTCCTTTAATATATCGTTAACCTTGGAGTTTCTCGCGTCGGGGCAGTCTTCCTTGAACGTAATTCCGAGACAGCCGATTTTTGCGGTTCTTATGGGCTTGTCCGCGGCTATAAGCTGTTTTACGGTCTGCTCTGCGACGTATTTACCCATGTCGTCGTTTATTCTTCTGCCCGAAAGAATTATCTGGCTGTGGTATCCGAACTGTTCCGCTCTGTAAGTAAGATAGTTCGGGTCGATTCCTATGCAGTGGCCGCCCACAAGTCCCGGACGGAACGGCAGGAAGTTCCATTTCGTGCCTGCCGCCTGCAAAACTTCAAGCGTATCTATTCCCATTTTATTGAATATTATCGAAAGCTCGTTCATGAACGCGATATTGATGTCTCTCTGGCTGTTTTCGATAACCTTTGCCGCTTCGGCAACCTTTATGCAGGACGCCTTATGTACGCCCGCCGCAACGACTATCTGATATACGTTTGCTATTTCTTCAAGAGACTCTGCGTCCATACCCGATACTATTTTCTTTATCGTAGTAAGTCTGTGCACCTTATCGCCGGGGTTTATTCTCTCGGGAGAATAACCGATTTTGAAGTCGACTCCGCATTTGAGTCCCGATTCCTTTTCGAGTATCGGTTTGCAGGTCTCCTCGGTAACGCCCGGATAAACCGTCGATTCGTATACGACGATGCTTCCCTTTGTGAGATTGCGTCCGACGATTTCACTCGAACCGATTACGGGAGTAAGGTCGGGCGTCGTGTCGTCGTTAACCGGCGTGGGAACTGCAACTATGATGAATTTTGCTTCTCTAAGCTTTGTTTCGTCGCTCGTCCATTCGACGGAAGACGCCTTTATCGCCTCGTCGCCCACTTCAAGCGTCGGGTCCTTTCCGCTCTTGTACGCTTCAATTTTGGCCTTGTTGATGTCAAAACCGATTACGTTTACGTGCTTTGCAAATTCAACGGCAATCGGCATTCCGACGTAGCCCAGACCTACAAGCGCAATTTTTTCTTCCTTGTTGATGATTTTTTCGTAAAGACTCATTTTCAATTTCTCCTTATATGTAAGAATTTTATATAAAATTTAGATGCCCATAGTTAAACAAATCTGCTCGTTGACTTTTTTCACGTCGTAGAGCTCTTCAGCCGTCGCGCGCCCCTTTTTTCCCATCTCTTTTGCTTTTTCGGGGTTTTCGATGAAATATTTCATCTTTTCGTAAAGCGCGGGAA
>JAGDBE010000100.1 GCA_017959195.1 Clostridia bacterium
ATGGGCTATGCCGTTCTCATTCTCGGGTGCGGCGACGCGTTCCACCTCGTTCCGCGCGTGCTTAATTACTTTATCGACGCCGATTTTACCGCTGCGCTCGGCATAGGCAAGCTCATTACGTCATTAACGATGACGGTTTTTTATCTGCTTATGTACTTTTTATGGAAAAACGTTTACGCAAATAATCAAAACAAACGGCTTGACGCCGCCGTTTACGCGCTTTTTGCAATACGCGTAATACTCTGCCTTATGCCGCAGAACGGATGGATAACAAACGAAAGCGGCACGGTCTGGGGGATTGTCCGCAACGTCCCGTTTGTTGTACTGGGATTTATTATCGTATATCTTTTTTACAAAAGCAGGAAGGAAATACGCATGTTCGGCGGCATATGGCTGCTTACCGCCCTGTCTTTTTTATTCTATATACCGGTTGCCGCCGCAGCGGGGCTTGTTCCGATGCTCGGAATGCTGATGCTTCCCAAAACGGTCTGCTATATGATTTTAATATGGATATTTCTGAAATATTCGTTAAATGAGGAGGAAAATAAAAATGTCAACAGTCTATGATTTTACGGTAAAGGACAGAAAAGGAAACGACGTAAACCTTTCGGACTATAAAGGAAAGGTCCTGCTCATCGTCAACACTGCGACGGGCTGCGGATTTACTCCGCACTATGCGCCGCTTGAAGACATGTACAGAGATTTGAGGGATAAGGATTTTGAAATCCTCGACTTTCCCTGCAATCAGTTTGCAAACCAGGCGCCGGGAACGGAAGACGAGATTCACGAATTCTGCACGCTGACGTTCGGCACCGAATTCCCGCAGTTTGCAAAAATCGACGTAAACGGCGAAAACGCCGACCCGCTTTTTGCGTTTCTTGCTTCCGAAAAGCCGTTTTCGGGCTTCGGAAAGGGCGTAAAAAACGCGATGCTGAATAAATTTGCGGATATGAACAACAAAAAATTCGGCGACAAGGCGTATATCAAATGGAATTTCACAAAATTCCTCATAAACCGCGAAGGAAACGTGGTCTCAAGGTTTGAGCCGACGACCGATATGTCGGAAGTAAGAAATGCGGTTGAAAGGGAGATAGGACAATGACGAAGGAACAGAATACGGACATAGACGTTTTGGTAGAAAACCGCGAAAAAACGATTGTCAGAACAAGTATAACGGGTATAGTAACAAATCTGCTGCTCGTGGGATTCAAGGCGTTCGTGGGACTCGTATCCAACTCCATCGCCGTGATTCTCGACGCGGTAAACAACCTCTCCGACGCGCTTTCGTCGGTCGTTACCATCATCGGCGCAAAACTCGGCGCAAAACAGCCGGATAAAAAACATCCGCTCGGCTACGGAAGAATAGAATACTTAAGCTCCATGACCGTCGCGGCGCTCGTGCTTTACGCGGGTATCACGTCGCTCGTGGAATCGGTAAAGAAAATCATTACTCCGGAAGAAGCCGATTACAGCGCGGTTTCGATAGTTATAATTTCCGTTGCTATAGTCGTAAAGCTGATCCTGGGAATGTACGTAAAAAGGCAGGGAAAAAAGGTCAACTCCGGCGCGCTCACAGCGTCCGGCTCCGACGCGCTTTTTGACGCGGTCCTTTCTTCCTCGGTGCTCGCCTCGGCAGTCATATTCCTCATTTGGGGCATATCCCTTGAAGCATACGTCGGCGTAATTATTTCGATATTCATCATAAAAGCGGGCTTTGAAATGATGATCGAAACGCTCAACGACATAATCGGAAAGCGCGAAGACGCCGAAACGATAAAAGAGCTGAAAAGCATCATCTGCGAGGAAGAATCCGTGCTCGGCGCATACGATATCACGCTTTTCAACTACGGCCCGAATAAAAACTACGGCTCAGTCCACGTCGAGCTTCCCGACACCATGAACGTCGACGACGTCGACCGCGTTACGCGAAAAATACAGACCGACGTCTTTCATAAGACGGGCGTCATTTTGACGGGAATAGGCGTATATTCGTACAATACCTCGGACGACGAGGCGTCGCAGATACGAAACGCCGTACAGAAGGCGGTAATGGAGCACGAATGGGCTTTGCAGATGCACGGCTTTTACGCGGATACAGACAAAAAGACGATACGCTTCGACGTTGTCATAAGTTTTGACGCCGACAGAAAAGAAGCGATGCAGACTCTGTACGACGAGATAGGCGCGATGTATCCCGGATACGAAATCCTGATAATTGCGGACGTCGACGTCGCAGACTGATTTGTTATATTATTTCTTTGCAAAATAAAAGGAAACATAAACGGAGGATTTTTATATTATGGTTATCAAAGCAGTCAAATTCAGAAAAAATGGATTTTATACTCAGCCGTTCGTGTTCGGCGGCGAGGAAGGACCGCAGAATTTCGACCCGCAGATACGCTATCGCGGCAGTCTTCAAAACTATCTTATTGACACGGGATCCGAAGTGATTCTCGTCGATACCGGACTTCCCGCCGGAACGCCGGAAGAGGTGCCGGACGAGAAAAGCCCGCTCTTTACGGGAAAAGATATATGCAGTTATATGGAGGCCTTCTGTTCGCTCGGCTATAAACCGGAGCAGGTTACGAAGATTCTTCTTACTCATAAGCACAGCGACCATTCGGGAGAACTGCGCTCGTTTCCGAACGCGAAAATTTACGTAAATGCGGAAGAAACGTCGGCTGACGAGCTCAAAGGACTTGAAAACGTTATCCCCGTCGAGTTTGCCGACGGCGCATATTATAATTTCCCGGAAAGCAAAAAAATAGCGGACGG
>JAGDBE010000101.1 GCA_017959195.1 Clostridia bacterium
ATCTGCTTTTCTTTCATCGGTTTCAATCCGTTTTACCGCACGGTCTACAGACACGTCGTAAATTATACCGCAGTAAGCCGGGGAATCATCCGCTTTTGAAAGTAAACTGTAGTTCATAAAAGATTGTTGTCGTTCAGTTTTTTGATAATCGGTTCAAAACGTCTTTTAAGCGCGTCGGGAGTTAGCCCGTAGCGTTCCAGTATTTCGCCGGCAAATGAGCCGCCGTGGTTCCTGCTTTTTCTGACTTTAAATGTTCGTTTGTTATTGTCGTTCTCATCGACAACAACCTGCAGAAAAGGTATCTGTTCATTTTCCGAAATATCATGCTGGTGAGTTATGTAAAGGCCTAAAATACCGTTCCCGTAAAGCTTATGCGCAAGCTCGGTAGTGTATTTTACTGCGTTTTCTTCATTTGTCGCAGAGTAGGTTTCATTGAGAAGAACAAGAGACGTCCTGTCGCAATTATCAATGATTTTTCTGACCCTTGATTCTTCTTCAACGAATCTGCCGCTCCCGTCAAACCTTTCATCCCTGGGAAAATGAGTATATATGCATTCAACGCCGCCTATTTCGGCTTTTTCCGCCGGGACCGGGCATCCGAGAAGGAAAAGAATAACGAGAACTCCTACGGTACGCAGATACGTAGTTTTGCCCCCGTCGTTTGCTCCGGTAAGGTAATAAAACGGCTCGGTATCGGTAAATGAAACATCGTTCGGAACGATACTGCTTTCACCTTTTGCGATAAGCGTTACGTCGTATGCGTCTTTTGCCGTAATCTGCCTGGATAACGAATAATCCGGGAAGCAAAACGGAACACCTATCTCCTTAGCTTTTTTTATAAGAGTTATGACAGAGAGATAAAACTCGCATTCGTCATAATAGTACCTGACAGACTCATCGTACAGAGTATGATATTTTTCATAAAATGAGTCGAGCACTTCCCTGTTGCGATCATTTTCTCTGACGATTGCCTCAATTATATCCGGTGAAATCTTTTCAGTGTCCGAATAATCACCGTCATCGGAAATATGAATGCCGAGTTTACCGGCATTATTAATAACAGTTCTACAGAGCGGGGTGGCGCAGGTTTCTCCGAGCTTGACTTTATCACCGCAGATCACAAGTGAAAAGGATCTAATACTGTTTCTGGCTTCAATAGTTTTCGGAAGATCAATAAGAAAACGTCCGTAAACAGGAGAGCTGACAATCTTACTGAAAGAAGCTGAGAGAGATGAGGTCAGCGGATCGCCGAAATCGATTTGAGAAGAAAATTCCGAAAAAGACGCAAAATTCTCCATCAGATTGACGAACAGAAGCTTTTTTTCATTCTCGGTTCGCGATGAATCAAATATTTTACAGGCAAGTGCCGGATTTCCTGAAAGGACCGTCAGTTCTTCAAAAACGGAGAGCGCTTTTTCATCTTCGAGCAATCGGGAAAATAACTTCTGTCTCGCCTCGCGCGTCTTGATAGTGCAGGTTTTCAGAACGCATTTTACCGAAGATTCGGGTATAAAGTTGAGAAGCTGAAGGTCTTTGAATACCGAAACGGATATTTTCTTGTCTGTAGGTTTATCGGTATATAGCAGGCTTGGAAGCATATCGTCCTCTGATCAACTTTTCATTCCGGAAGTTTCATATCCCCTTTTTTATAAAGCGAGATCTTGACAAAAACGAAGTCAAACGCCAGAGACAATACCGCTGGAAGCACGATACTGACCAGAAGTAAACCGATTATCTCAAGCACACCGACCGTGCCGTTGTAACCCGATGATTTATCAATCCACCCGAGTATCATTCCGACGGGTCCGAGAAAACCGCAGGTACCCATACCTGAATTTATGGCCTCGCCGTACATACGAAGATTAAAGACGCATACCGCAAGAGGACCCGTTATCGCCGAAGCAAGCGTGGGTGCAAGCCATATCTGAGGCTTTTTAACAATATTCGGCATCTGAAGCATTGACGTGCCGATACCCTGAGAAAGCAGGCCGCTTACACCGTTGTCACGGAAGCTGATTACAGCGAAACCGATCATCTGAGCACAGCATCCGGCGACAGCTGCTGCCCCGGCAATGGCGAGACCCTCATTACCTCCGGCCGCCAGATTGCCTGTCAGACAAAGCCCCGCGCAGATCGCGGCGCTTGATATAGGAAGTGTAAGCAGCATACCAACGACAACCGATATCACGATTCCGGAAACAAGAGGAACGGCAAGCGATGCCCATCCGATAAACTGCGTGATATATGACGCGAGTTGTTTGATAAGCGGTGCAAGAAACACAGAAAGCAGTCCGCCGACGAGAAGCGTTACAAAAGGAGTAACAATAATATCGACTTTTGTCTTTTTTGAGACAAGCATGCCGATCTCGGACGCGGCGATTGCGATGACAAATACCGCGAGCGGACCTCCGGCGCCGCCGATCATATTGGCCGCGTATCCCACTCCCGCTACTGAAAAAATTACGAGAGGATGCGCTTTAAGCGAATAGGCGATAGCAGCGGCCATGGCAGGGCCGGCGACCGCTTGTGCATACCCGC
>JAGDBE010000102.1 GCA_017959195.1 Clostridia bacterium
AAGGAACGAGAATCTTGAACTTCATGGTCTGGATACCTGAAGGCATACCTTCAAAATAGAACAGACCGCCGAGTCCCGATTCGCCTTCGTATGCCGGAATAAGCGCTATTCCGCCGGAAAGGCCTGTGCCCGAGATATCAACGAGTGCGTTGTCAAGACCGTAAACGTATTGTGTACCTACAACGGCATATTTTACGTTCGGGTCCTTATAGGTCGGCAGGTAGTTGAAATGCCAACCGTTGCCCTTTGTGTCGTATGCGCTTTCGTACTCGTCAAAGTTGAAATACGCCATCAGAATGCCGAGCTGTTCGTCAGACGTCGGCGAGGGAATCGGAGTTCCTGCCGAAAGTGTCGCTACGGCACCCTGTTCTGCCGCTGCTTCAACGTTCGCTACTTCAACTGCTCCGACCGGGATCAGTGAAACGATCATCAAAACAGCAAGTAAAAGTGCTAATTTTTTCATGTTTTTCTTCTCCTTTTTTGCTAAATTAATAAATTTTGTCTGGTTTTAGGAAATATTTTTAGTAGAAATATCCTAACTACATTATAATAAGTGTGCTATACATTTTCCAGCGGTAAATCTCATTGTTTACAAAATGTTAATAACGAAAATTACGCTTTTTTTTTGTGCTTTTTGCCCAAAAAATCAAGGCTTGCACCGATTTTTCCGATTTTTATTTTGCAAAAACGAAAAAAGAGACGTTTTCCGTCTCTTTTTTTCATTATTATATATAATTTTATTCGTCCGTCTGTGCGTCTTCCGCTTTTTCCTTTTCTTTGTCGTCTTTTTCGTCGTTTTTCGGGTGCACCGTTATTTTTATTTCCGACGCGCGCCGTCCGTCGACCTGCGTTACCTCAACCGAGAGGTTTTCATATTCGAAGGTGTCCCCCACTTCGGGGATTTCGCCGAGTTTGTCGAGAATCCAGCCGTTTACCGTGGCATTGTCCTCGATTTCCTCGTCGGAAAATTCGTATATGTCCTCAAGGTCGTTCATCGACGTTGCGCAGTTGACGAGATACTCGTTTTCACCGATTTTCTTTATGTTTTCGATGACTTCGTCGTGTTCGTCCCAGATTTCTCCGACAAGGCCTTCAAGCACGTCTTCAAGCGTTACCACGCCGGCAGTGCCGCCGTATTCGTCAACGACCACCGCCATGTGCGCCTTCTCCTCCTGGAATTTGCGCAGCAGTTTGGAGATTTTCATTCCCTCGGTGATGCACATCACCTCGTGGATTATGCCGCTTATGTCCTTCTTGCCGTCGTAATACAGCTTGTTGAAGTCTTTTTCGTGTATCACGCCGACGATGTTGTCGATAGTCTCTCTGTAAACGGGAAGACGCGAAAATCCGCTCGTGCGGAAAAGTTCCATTATCTCTTCAACCGGCGTCTCAACCGATATTGCCGCGATATCTACTCTCGGCGTGAGAATTTCCGACACCTCGAGGTCGTTGAACTCTATGGCGCTGCGTATGAGGTCGCCTTCGTGCTCGTCGATTCCGCCCTCGCTCTGCGCTTCTTCGACCATCGTTATCAGCTCGTCTTCGGTTATGGACGCGCTTTCATCGGATTTGAACAGCTTGCCGAGCATCTTTCTCCAAAGGGAAAAGATAACCGTCAGCGGCGTGAAGATTACCATAATGAATTTTACTATTCCGCCCGTCGCGAGAGTGTAGCTTTCGGCAAAATCCTTGCTTAAGCATTTGGGCGTTATTTCCCCGAACAAAAGCACGAGTACCGTCATGACTATCGTCGATACCGTCGCGCCCTTGCTCGCGTTTCCGTTCA
This sequence comes from Clostridia bacterium, assembly GCA_017959195.1. Classification (GTDB taxonomy): domain Bacteria; phylum Bacillota; class Clostridia; order Oscillospirales; family CAG-382; genus UMGS882. Next base: position 1,787 of record JAGDBE010000102.1, read on the forward strand.
TGAATGCGGTAAACATCAGCGTCGCAATCGCCGACGCGGCAATGTTTACTATATTGTTTCCGACGAGCATCGTCGATAAGAATTTATCGTAATGCTCCTCGATTTCAAGCACTCTTTTTGCTTTTTTGCTGCCGTCCTGGGCAAGCGTTTTCATACGGGTCTTGTTGAAGCTCGTATAAGCGGTTTCGGTTCCCGAGAAAAACGCGGACAGCAGTATGAGGATTACAAGAGCCGTTATCTGTATACCGGCAGGATCATCCATAATCTGTTTTCAACTCCTTATCAAAATGTTTACAGTTATAGTTATTATATCACCGATTTCGCAAAAAAGCAAGTATTTTTGAAAACGCACCTTTTTTATTATCATAATGTTCACAAAAATATGTTGTTTGAAAAATCCAAAGAATGTATAATTATTGGTACAGAGTAGAAGCAAAGGCGTAAAGTGCCGCGGATACGGGGAGTTGATCCGCGGACGAAAAGGAGACTTGCGGTCATTGCTTCGCATCCCACTGTAAAACAACGGTATTACTTTGTTTTAAGTGCGGAGAGCCGCACTTTTTGTTTACCGCATCACCGGGGGCAGACTCTGAATACATTTTCGGAGGTCTTTTTTATGTTTAAGATCAGTATTCGCTCAATAACCT
>JAGDBE010000103.1 GCA_017959195.1 Clostridia bacterium
ATGACCTATCCGCTTATAGGCAACTACGGCACGGCAAAAGACGACTACGAGACCGACACGCCCACAATAGGCGCGCTTATTGTGCACGAATATAATCACGAACCGTCGAATTTCAGAAACGAATGCACGCTCGGAGACGTTATGAAGCGTTATAAAATCCCCGGAATATCGGGCGTTGATACGAGAAAGTTGAACAGATCAATACGCGATTTCGGAAGCAGAAAGGCGCTTTTGACAAACGCTTCAACGCCTCTTGAAAAAGGGCTTGAAATATTGAAAAATACCGTACTCCCGACCGACGCGGTATCAAGGGTAAGCTGTAAAGCGCCCCATAAGGAAGAAGCGAAGAACGCAAAATTCCACGTAGTCGCGGTTGACTGCGGAATGAAGAAAAACATCGTGCGCTCGTTAAATAGCAGAAACTGCACCGTTACCGTCGTTCCGTGGAATACTCCGGCAGAAGAAATAATGGAACTCTCGCCCGACGGAGTCTTTTTCTCAAACGGACCGGGCAACCCCGAAGACGTACCGGAAACGATAGAGACAATTAAGAAAATACTCGGCAAACGCCCTGTTTTCGGCATTTGCCTCGGACATCAGCTTTTGTCGCTCGCTTACGGAGCGAAAACGTATAAACTCAAATTCGGACACCGCGGCGGAAACCACCCCGTAAAGAATCTGGAGACGGGAAAGATTGAAATCACGTCTCAGAACCACTCCTACGCGGTTGACGAAAAGAGCCTTGAAAATACGCCTCTTGAAGTAACGAACGTAAATCTTCTTGATGGCACGATCGAGGGCGTAAAATGTGAAAAAGACGGCGCGTTCAGCGTTCAGTACCACCCGGAAAGCGCTCCCGGACCAAACGACAGCGCTTATCTGTTCGACAGGTTCGTCGAAATGATGGAGGAATGGAAATGCCAAAGCGGACAGATATAAAAAAGATTATGGTCATCGGCTCGGGACCTATCGTAATCGGGCAGGCTGCGGAATTCGACTACGCCGGAACGCAGGCATGCCTTGCGCTCAAAGAGGAGGGGTACGAGGTTCTTTTGTGCAACTCCAACCCGGCGACGATAATGACCGACACGTCGGTTGCGGATAAGGTTTATATGGAGCCGCTGACGCTCGAATACGTATCCAAAATAATACGCCACGAGCGCCCCGACGCAATTCTGCCGGGTATCGGCGGACAGACGGGGCTTAATCTTGCAATGCAGCTTGAAAAAAGCGGTATTTTAAAGGAATGCGGCGTCGAGCTTCTCGGCACAAAGAGCGGATCTATCGAAAAAGCGGAGGACAGGGAAAAATTCAAAGAACTCTGCGAGTCGCTCGGCGAGCCCGTTTTGCCGTCGGAGACGGCATCGTCCGTCGAGGAGGGAAGAAAGGTCGCCGAAAGAATAGGTTATCCCGTGGTATTGCGGCCTGCGTTTACGCTCGGCGGTACGGGCGGCGGATTTGCCGAAAATCCCGAGGAATTCGACGCTTTCATGAAAAACGCGCTTGAAATTTCTCCCGTAAAGCAGGTGCTCGTCGAAAAAAGCGTAAAGGGCTACAAGGAAATCGAATACGAAGTAATCAGGGACAAAAACGACACGGCGATTACCGTCTGCAATATGGAAAACCTTGACCCCGTCGGCATTCACACCGGCGACTCGATAGTCGTTTGTCCGTCGCAGACGCTTACAAACAAGGAATACCACATGCTTCGCGACAGCGCGCTTAAAATAATAAGGGCGCTTGAAATAGAGGGCGGCTGCAACGTTCAGTTCGCGCTCGACCCGAATTCGTTCAGGTATTATCTTATAGAAGTAAATCCCAGGGTTTCGCGCTCGTCGGCGCTCGCTTCAAAAGCGAGCGGCTACCCGATAGCGAGGGTTTCCGCTAAAATCGGAATAGGTATGACGCTTGACGAAATAAGGATAGCCAACACCCCCGCGGCGTTTGAGCCGTCGCTCGACTACGTCGTTACCAAAATGCCGCGTTTCCCGTTTGACAAATTCGCCGACGCGAACAACACGCTTTCTACGCAGATGAAGGCGACGGGCGAGACCATGAGCATAGGCAGAACCTTTGAAGAAAGCCTGCTTAAAGGCATCCGTTCCCTTGAAAACGGTGTATATCACCTGCATTTAAAGAAATTCGACGATTGGGACAAGGAGAAACTCCTCGACTATATAAAAACAGGTACGGACGACCGCATTTATGCGATAGGAGAGCTTTTAAGAAAGGGCTGTTCCGTCGATGAAATCGCGTCTGTTACGGCAATAGACAAATTTTTCATATATAAGCTCCGCAATATTATAAAGACGGAGGAAGAGCTGAAATTACACCCGGATGACGCGGAATTACTCGCTTTTGCCAAGAAAATCGGCTTTTCCGACAGAGAAATCGCCGAATTGTGGGGCAAAAAAGAGACCGAC
>JAGDBE010000104.1 GCA_017959195.1 Clostridia bacterium
GTAAGCGATCTCGGTTCAAAACTTGATACGGCGGCTGATTTTGTTCTGACGGCAGTATGCCTGATAAAGATAATTCCCGCGCTTTATATCCCGGTATGGCTTATGATCTGGATCACTGTCATAGCGCTGATTAGAGTAATCAATATCATATCTGGATATGTGATGCGAAAAGAGTTTATTGCTGCACATACTGTGATGAACAAATTGACAGGTATCTCCCTGTTTCTTTTGCCGTTAACTCAATCGATTGTTGATTTGAAGCATAGCGGTATATTTGTCTGTGCTTTGGCAACCTTTGCTGCGATACAGGAAGGTCATTTCATCAGAACAGGAGCATAATAGAAATGATCAGACTGGCATATTCCGGGTTGTCGAGACGGTTGTAAAGCTGATAAAGCAATGAATTTCGTCTGACGTTGCATGACGACGGCGTTTATCCTTAATTTTTGTAAACACGGGGTTATTGCTTATGATTTTCAAAAAAATAAAGCAGATTCTTCGGATAGCAAAATACGAAAAAAAGCTGAACAAAGTAAAAGAGCTTCTTTCCTCGGGTAAATCGGGAAAAGAGCTTAAAAAGCTTGTTTCCGAGCTTGAAGCGTACTATCTCGGCCCTCTCTGGAAGAGCGATTACGCCGACGACGAGGCGGGTCTGCTTCCGAAATCATTGAAGCGCGGCGTTTTATCACAGGACGAAATATATAATATACTTGAAATTTTCGGAGAAAACGAGTAATATATTAATTGATAGCTAAATAATCAATAAAACGGAAAGCGGAAAACGCGCAAATCCGTTTGATAAATTTCCCGCTTCGGCGGTTGAAACGTCCCCGAAGTCCGAAACGTGCAATAACTGCGAAGCCCTGCCAAAACCCCTGCAGTCCGGATTTTAAATATATAAAAAATTTTTACGGAGGATTTTATGGTTTTCAGTTCATTAATTTTCATCTTTTTATTCTTACCCATTGTATTTGTAATCAATTCGCTGATTAAAAAAGAGTATTCAAACTATTTCCTCTTCCTTGCGAGTCTTATCTTTTACGCGTGGGGCGAACCGTTTTTCGTTCTTCTTATGTTTCTCTCCACCGTCATCAACTGGTTTTGCGGAAAGAGAATCGGCAAAAGCGAAGGGGTTCCGAAAAAGATCTGGCTGTTTATCGCCGTTGCGGCTGATTTATCGCTCTTATTCTACTACAAATATTTAGGCTTCTTTGCGGGCGTGCTCGACGGCATCGTTGGAAAAGGCTCCATCAGCATTCCGGAAATCATTCTTCCCATCGGAATCTCGTTCTTTACGTTCCAGGCAATTTCCTACGTCGTTGACATTTACAGGGGCGAGGTGGAAGCGTCGTCAAACTTTGTGAACACTGCCTTATACATTTCATTCTTCCCGCAGCTTATAGCGGGTCCTATCGTAAAATACAAGGACATCAATCAGCAGATCGTAAACCGTTCGGTTACGTGGGTTAAGACCGCGGAAGGCATAAGGCGTTTCATATACGGTCTTGCAAAAAAGGTTCTTATTGCAAACCTTCTCGGACTCTGCGTTGACAAAATATACGACTACAACATTGCAGGCATTGACCCGTTGACCGCATGGATCGGCGCAATCGCCTACACGTTCCAGATTTATTACGACTTTTCCGGATACTCGGATATGGCGATAGGTTTGGGCAAAATGTTCGGTTTCGACTTTTTGGAAAACTTCAATTATCCCTACTTATCGGCTTCCATTTCGGAATTCTGGAAGCGCTGGCACATATCCCTCGGTTCGTGGTTCAAGGACTATCTCTACATACCTTTGGGCGGCAACCGCAAAGGAAAGGCGAGAACGTACATCAATCTCTGCATAGTATTCTTGCTCACCGGCTTATGGCACGGCGCGGAATTCTCCTTTATTCTGTGGGGTATTTACCACGGCATATTTGAGATTATCGAACGTCTCGGATTTAAAAAGTTTCTGGACAAAAACCGCTTTATAGGCGTTATATACAGTTTCATTATCGTCAACTTCGGCTGGGTGCTGTTCCGTGCGCCGGACACCGCAACCGGACTTACATATCTTGCAAAAATGGTCTGCCCCTGGATTTACGGAAGCGCACACATGGTATACGGACGGTTTGTCGACTTCAAAACTGTTCTCGTCCTTATCATTGCGTTTATCGGAGCGGGTCTTTTACAGTTCGTTTTTCCGCAGAAATTCAAGGAACGCTGGAAAAATTCGATTCCCGAAGCTTTGTGCTGCGTAGTGCTTCTGCTGCTCAGCGTATTATACTTAGTCAGCGACACGTACAATCCGTTTATTTATTTTCAGTTTTGAGGTGATAGAAATGACGAAAGGAACAATTGGCTTAAGAGTGCTTCTCATAGCTTTTATACTGTGCATAAGCTCCATATGGATTTTATGGATTTTCTTGGGAAGATTTGTTGATCAGACGAATTACGAAAACAGAGAGCTTGCCGAAAAACCGACTCTGAATTTCGAAAACTATATGCAGTTCCCCGAAGAATACAACAGCTATTTCAACGACAATTTCCCCTTCCGAAAGACGTTTGTTTCGTGGAACAGCACCATTGACTTAAACGTATTCAAGAAGGCGTCGAACGAAAGAGTTATACTCGGTTCCGACAACTGGCTGTTCTACGGCGACGCGTCCGACGGCGACCCCATCGCCTGCTACCAGGGAGAAAACCTTCTTTCCGACGAGGAACTGGAAGCGCTTGCCGAAAACTGCATGGCGCAAAAGGAATATCTTGAATCTCTCGGAAAAGAATTCGTAATCTTTATCGCCCCGAACAAGGAAAGAGTTTATTACGAATATCTGCCCAAGCGCTACGGCGAGCCTGCCGAAAACTACCGCGCTCTGCAGATTGTAAACTATCTTAGAGATAACACCGACATAAGAGTGGTATACCCCTACGACGACATTATGGCGGCAAAGGAATATTTTGACCACAACATCTACTACAAGACCGACACCCACTGGAACTACGTGGGCGCTTACGTCGGTTCGTGCGCGCTCTTAAAGGAGCTGGGAATCGAGATGCCTGCATACGATTCCGATAAGGTTATGGTCCGTGCATTCGGAAACACCGCGGGCGACCTTGCGGGATTCCTCGGACTTCACGACGAGCTTGAACAGTACGATTCCGAATACTTTTTGATGGGCTACAACTTCCACGGCTTTAAGAGACTCGGCGGAGACTACGAGGGCATTATCGCCTGCTCGGCCGAAGGCGCAGACGAAAGAAAACTGCTTATTATCCGCGACTCGTTCTGCACCGCGATGATTCAGTACGTCGGCTCACAGTTCAACCAGAGCCGTTTCAGACACAACGCGACGTACACCTACGACGACTTCACGTTCCAGGACCCCGACATCGTTGTTTACGAGACGGTTGAGAGATACGCGGGCAATCTTGCCACGTTCTCGCTGAAGAGGAAGACGACTGCGTCAGAAAGTTAAAAAAACAAGGAGATTTTTGATGATTATCCTGATTA
>JAGDBE010000105.1 GCA_017959195.1 Clostridia bacterium
TTACTGTTTCTTCCGGAAAACCGTACGCAAGGAAAGTTTCCCCGTCGGCGCAGACGTTATCCAGCGCGAAATCAAGGCACAGCGGCGGAAACATCACGCACCACCAGTTTTTGCCCTCGGCTTTGCCGATATCAACCCGCAGCGTGAGATACTCCCCCGCGGGAAAAGTGAAGTCGGAATACCTTCTTACCGGGCATTTTTCCTTTTGGAGATACACGCTTACGGGATAGGAATATCCGTTTTTCTCCACCGTCTGCTTTGCGTTTTCCCTTATATTTTCAATATTATTATAAGCGATTTCGCGCGCTTTTTCAATACTTTCGGCGCCCGAAAAAATAACAGGTGCGATTTTTATGATTCCGTCCCGTACCTCATATTTGAGTTTCCGGTCGTAATCGGCGTCGGAATTTGCAACAATGCGTAAGCGTATGGTGTTATCCCGCACGTCGAAAACCTTTTCGTCTTCAAACGAAAGCGCCTTTGAGACGGAATAAAAGACTATGAACGTCAGCGCAAGCGACAAAACAAGCGCCGGCAGCGCGTCGTAAATCATTCTTTTTATTTTTGCTCTTTTTTTCATAATGACGGTCCTTTCGAAGCTTTTACCGTCATTATTGACTCAAATTGCAAAAATATTCGCTTCCCTTTTTATTTTACCACGCGCACGTATTTTTGTAAACATTCAAAGTTGCGTTCTCTTTGCGATTTCAAGGAAGATTTTCGACGGCGGGGCGTTGTTTTGCGCGTGTCCGTCGCAAAAGACGACGACGGCAAGCTCCGGCTTTTCCGACGGAAAGAAGCCCGCAAACCATCTGTGCAGCACCTCTTTCCCGTCTTTGTACTGTCCGCTCTGCGCGGTTGCGGTTTTGCCGCTCGTCTTTAGATTTTCGTCGTACGCGCCGCTTCCCGTGCCGTCGGTAACGCAGAATCTCATCATTTCGGCAAGCTTTTCGGCGGTTTCTTCGCCGAGCACCCTTTTTTTCACGGTTTTATTTTCGATTTCAACGCTTTCCGACGGATAAATTATCTTTTTTACGAGCGAAAACTCCGCTTTTTCGCCGCTTACGGCGCACAGCGTGATTTTCATGACGTCGAAAGGCGAAAGAAGCATATCTCCCTGCCCTATCGCCATATTCGCAAGGTATGCGTCGGTGTGGGTTTCGTCCTCTTTCGGAAAACTCGCCTCCTTTACGGCAAGTCCGCACGCGGCGGTTTCGTCCCCTATTCCCATACGCCTTGCCGTGTAGCATATTTCCTCGTAGCCCGTTTCCTTTGCAAGCGCGTAAAAATAGGTGTTGCAGGAATTTGCGTACGCCTCCTTCATGGTCTGTTTTCCGTGTCCCGAAAGGTTATGGCAGCGGAATATTTTGTCTCCGATTTCGACGCTTCCGGTGCATTCGTACTCAAAATTATAAAGCGCTTCGTCCTTTTCGAGCGCCGAAGCTGCGACGACGGTCTTGAAAACCGAGCCGGGCGCATATCTTGAAAACGCCTTGTTAATGAGGTCGCCGTGCGGCGAATCGAGGCTTTTTGCTATATTGTCCTTATCGTAAAGCGGTCTTGACGAAAGAGCAAGCACCGAGCCGTCTGAAACGGAGCACACCAGAACCGCGCCGTCAAAAAGCATATCTTCGCACACCTCGTCGCAGATTCTTTGTATTTTTTCGTCAACAGTCAGCACGACGCCCGTTTTCGAAGAATAATTCTTATCGCTTATGCAGAAGTTATTGTCTGCAAACGGGTTTCCGCCGGGGTCCGCGTCGTACCTGTATTCCACGGAACCCGAAAGAAGCGACAGCGTGTCGGAAAAGCGGCGGTAAACGCCGGTAACCCCCTTGTTTTCGGAATTATAATATCCGAGCAGGTGGCGGCAGAAAAAGTTATCGTTTTCGGTATAATTTTCAAAGACGTACAGTCCCGCGGGCGCGCTTTCTTCCGGAAAATCTTTAAGAGTTACCGAAAACGGCTCGTTTTTCCGCAGTTTTTCTATTATTTCGGAAATACCGGTTGCCGCGCTCTTTTCGAGATAGCTTACAACCCCGTTTTCGTCGCGCACGCCTTTCGGATTCACTACGCAGAGCGAAGACTCAACCTTATGGGAGATTATATTTTCGTTTCTGTCGAGCACAAATCCGTTTCTTTCGAGCACTTTTACCTTCCTCGTATACTGCCCCGAAAGCGCAGAAACCGCGCTTTCTTTATAGGCCGCGATATCGTATATTTTCAAAAGCAGCGCGCAGGAGCAAAAAATCATGGCACAAAATACCAGACACACTCGTCTAATATACATACTTCATTTCCTTTTTTGCGATTTTTTTCTTATTATCCCCGAAAAAGCAAAAATAACTCCGTTTTTTGTTTTTCTTGACTACTTTTGCAATAAGTGGTATAATCAATTAAGAACCAAAGGCAAATTGCTTTTTTGAGGTATTTTATGATAAAACTTCTGGATTTTGCGAAAAACTTTCTTAAACAGGCCGACATAAAACCCGATTCCGTGCTCGCGGACTTCACGATGGGAAACGGCTACGACACGCTGTATCTTGCGTCCCTCGTGCCGAACGGAAAGGTGTACGCGTTCGACATTCAGACCGACGCGCTCATCAACACCAAAGCGCGGCTCGACAAGGCGGGGCTTAAAAACGTCGTTTTGATAAAGGACAGCCACGAAAACGCGTCCCGGTACATAAAAGAGCCGATTACGGCGGGCATGTTCAACCTCGGCTATCTGCCCGGCTCCGACAAGTCGGTGCACACCATGCACGAAAGCACGGTAAAAGCGGTTAAAGAAGCGATTAATATGCTCAAAAAGGGCGGCTACCTCGTAATATGCGTTTACCCCGGACACGACGAGGGCAGACTTGAAGGAAAACTCCTCTTAGAAATGCTCTCGCAGTACGACAAAAAGGACTTCTGCATAACGCATTTCCACATCATCAATTCTCCCGACGCTTCATTTATTATCACGATAGAAAAATACAACAAATAACCCTTACCGGAGGAATAAAAATGCAAAGTATGAAAAATTTCCTTATCGCTCTTGCGGCGGGAGTTGTCGTTTTCGGCATTTTCGCCTATTTTGTTTCAAAGAGCATAATGAATCCTCAAAAAAACGTTGAAAACGACGTTTCTCCTTCCGGAAAAGAAGATACCGACGTTGCGGAACAGATTGAAATCAACCCGTATCTCGACACGTCAAAGACGTTTACCGCGGTTGTCGGCGGATATGACGCCGACGGAAGCGAGCTTGACGGCCTCCTCTTCGTAAAGTGCGACAAGGAAAACAAGCGCTTCGTCATAGCGTCGGTTCCGACGGCGCTTGCGGTTACCGTAAAGAGCACCGACCCCGCGACGGGAAAAGAAGCGAGAACCAACGTGAGAATAAAGGATTTTCCGAAGGTTTACCGCGAAAGCGAGCTTCCGCAGAAGACAGTTGACACGCTGTATGCCATGACGGGCATGAAAATCGACTACTATGCGTTTTTTGACATAAATTCCGCGCTTGCGCTGTTCGACAAGACGGGCGGTCTTTACTATGAAGTCCCGATGGACATGTATTTTGTCGGCTCGGGCACCGAAGCAAGTCCCGAAATCGACTTAAAAGCGGGCGGAAAGGTATTGAATTCAAAAGAAATACTTCAGCTTCTCAGATTTTCCTACTACACGAACGACGAATCGAGAAACAATTTCAGCCGCGCGGAAACGCAGACATCCTTCATCAAGGAAGCGCTTTTACAGATAGTGAAGATGGATATGACCGCCCTTATTCCCGGAGTTGCGGAAATTCTCTCGCAGACGGAAACAAACCTTACGATATCCGACATAACCGCAAACTTAAATCTCTTACTTAATTTCGGAGAATACTCCGGCAACAGCGTATTCATTACGCTCAACCTCACAGACCCCATAGATTTCTCGCGTTCGCAGAAAATATTCGAGAACTACAAATAATACGCAAAAACCGCATAAAAAAATCAAACCTCCGTATATATTTCACTCAAAAGGCAAAAATATATGCGGAGGTGTTTTTCTGTGAAAAATACAAATGACAACAAATCTAAAATCAAAAAGCAGATTTTAAGCGGCGCCGTTTACATCGCGCTTGCGGTAACGGTCTTTGCTTTTACGGTGAATACCATAACCTCGTCTTTCGCAAATTCCGTCGAAAAATCCTTAAACGAAGTCAAAATCGACTACCCGTCTCAAAACGGCGGCTCTTCGACAGGCGCAAAACAGAGCGGCTCTTCAAAAACCCCGTCGGGCTTCGGAATATACGACTTTGATTTCGACACCCCGGTTTCCGACACAAAAAGCGGCGTTGACGCGACGGTAGTTGTGCCGGATAATGAAAATGACGGCGCATCGGAGGTCGAAACAGTCGAAAATGTCCTTATAACAGGTGAAGATGAGGCTTCCGAAAACGTCGGCGCGCCGCAGAGCGGCGGGCTTGCAAATTCCGTAAGCATTACGGAATTTGCCCCGGGCGAGGAGCCCGAAGACGTTTTCGACGAGCAGTATATCGGGTTTGACGGCTTCATCCGTCCATGCGGCGGATTTATTTCAAAGGAATTTTCGATAGAGCTTCCCGTTTATTCCGCAACGATGTACGACTACCGCACGCACGCGGGAATTGATATTGCGTGCGAGGTCGGAAGTATTGTGCGCGCGTCAAAAAACGGCGAAATATCGGAAATTTACGACGACGCGTTTATGGGAAGAACGCTCGTTATTGAGCACAAAGACGGTCTAACTTCGGTTTACAGCAATCTTTCGCCCGACATGCCGTCGGATATCTACGTTGGGAAAATTGTTTCGACGGGCGACACGATAGGCGGCGTCGGAAACAGCGCGCTGTGCGAGTCCGCCGAAGCGAGCCACTTACACTTCGAGATACGGAAAAACGGTTCTCCCGTAAATCCCGAGGATTATTTTGAAAACTGACAAAAAAGAACGGAACTTCGTTCCGTTCTTTTTTATCCTATTTATCCCAGGGTTTTATCTTTTTCAGCTCGCCGTACAGCTTTACGTAGCTTTCGTGGCGCGTCTTTTCTATCTTTCCGTCTTCCAGCGCCTTCATGACCGAGCAGCCCTCCTCGCAAAGATGCGTGCAGTCGGTGTACTTACAGCCGTGCGCGTATTTTTCTATATCGGGAAACGAAAAAAGGAGTCCGTCCAGCGTCATCATATTATAGCCCGCAACGTCGACAAGTCCGAAGCCCGGCGTGTCTCCGATATACGTGTTTTCCCCGACCTTGAAAAGGCGGGAAAGTCTTGTCGTATGCTTTCCGCGCGAGATTTTTCTGCTTATCTCCCCCGTCTGCAAATCGAGTCCCGGATACAGCGCGTTTAATATGCTCGTTTTTCCTACGCCCGACGCGCCCGAGAAAAAGCATATTTTTCCGCTCGTTTTTTCCCTTATTTCCTCAAAAGTTTTACGGTTTTCATCTATTTTTGCGGCGGAAAGACACACGGTGTCTATTCCTGCGTTAAGGTATATCTCTTTTAACTCGTCGGCGTTCTTTATATCGCATTTATTTATGAGAAGAAGCACGTCGGCGTGCTCGTTTCTTGCCACCGCCGTGAGTTTATCGAGCACGTACAGGTCCGGCTCCGGCTTTGCCGACGCGATAACTATAATAAAGGTATCGACGTTTGCAACCGCCGGCCTTAAAAACTCGTTTTTGCGGTCCTTTATATCGGTAATGAAGCCGCTTTTGTCCTCAAATGCCAAA
>JAGDBE010000106.1 GCA_017959195.1 Clostridia bacterium
GCCCTCTCCGACGAATTCGAGCACCTTATTTTTGACAAAACCGTTTTCAAACACCGCTTTTGTGAGCGCAATCGCAACGTCGTGCGGGCCTATGCCCTTTTTCGGCTTTCCCGTTATGTTTACGAGCACAACCTCGGGCATATTTATATCGTACGTGTTTTCAAGAAGCTGTTTTACAAGCTCGGGACCGCCTTCTCCCACGCCCATCGTTCCGAGCGCGCCGTAACGCGTATGGCTGTCCGAGCCGAGTATCATGCCGCCGCATTTTGCGAGTTCTTCCCTTGCGTAAGAGTGTATTACGCTCTGATTTGCGGGAACGTATATTCCGCCGTATTTTTTTGCGGCGGAAAGTCCGAAGACGTGGTCGTCCTCGTTTATCGTGCCGCCTACGGCGCATAAACTGTTATGGCAGTTCGTGAGCGCGTAGGGAATCGGGAATTCTTCAAGTCCGCTTGCGCGCGCCGTCTGAATTATTCCGACGTAGGTTATGTCGTGGGACACGAGCGCGTCGAATTTGATTTTAAGCTTTTCCATATTTCCCGACGTATTGTGGGAATTCAGCACGGAATACGCTATCGTGCCCTTTTTTGCCTCTTCTTTCGGCAAAGAACACTCTTTTTGTATTTTTCCGTCGACGAGGTACACACCGCCGTCATATAAAGTAATCATTTCATCATGCCTTTCGCCGCTAAAATCCTTTCGCGGCACAAAATATTTCATCAACCAATATTATACAAAATCGCGTCTGTTATGTCAATAACAAACGCGGTTTTTTCAGTCAATTTCTCTGCCGCCCAGCGCTTTTAATCCGTATTTCAATGCGAGAATCGCATTTTCCCTTTCTTTTTCGTCCTCACTCTTTATTTTAGGGAGCAGTTTACGGTAAAACGCGCCGGTTATTGTGTTGTCTTTTTCGAGATATTCCGCGTTAAGCAGCGGAAGCGTGTTATCCTTTAATTCGACGTAATACGGCTTCGGCAGAATGCCCCTTATTTCGTCGTCGGAAAGCGAAAAACCGTCGGACGTAACCCCTTCGAGAACGACCCGAAGCGCCGTATCGCCGCCGAACGACGCGCAGGCGGAAGAAATTATGCGCTCGGCGTCCTTGAAATCCTTTGCGCCCGTAACGTCGCATTTTGCGATTTCATAACGTTTTTTGCTGAATTTTACCATTTTTATATCTAAGTTTTCTTTGGTTATCTCGCCTGCAAACGCGCCTTTATAGCCCGTTTCGTCAAAGCCCCTGCCCTCTATGCAGCCGCAGTACGCGTACGCGGTCTTTGAAGCGTACTTCACTTCCGTCGCCTTATGAATATGACCGAGCGCGACGTAGTCCATGCCGCTCGACCTTATTTCGTTTTCGGTAACGGGGCAGTAGCTCGAAAGCGGCGACAGCATGTCCGCGTGGGCAACTAAAATATTTATCATGCCGTCTTCCTTTGCGCGAAAGCCCGAAAGCGGCGATTTTGTCATATATTCCGACGTGAATGCGTATCCGTAAACCCTCGTGTTTATTTCGGGATATTCGATATATTCGATTTCCTCGCTCTTGAAAATATGCGCGTTTTCGGGAAAATCCAGATAATAATACGGGGAATTTACGCGGTACGGGTCATGGTTTCCGGGGGTTATGACAAAGCGGCACTCCGGAAACGACGCTATTTCTTTTATCAGCATTTCCGACGTGTCTTTCGTTATGTAATTATCGTCAAAAAGGTCGCCCGCGATAATAAAAAGGTCGCATTTCTCTGATTTCGCGTACGAAACGAGAGCTGAAAAATCACTTCTCAGCTCCGCCCTTCTCTTTCCCGCCTCGGAAGACGAGGAAAGCGTAAACGGCGAATCGAGATGAAGGTCGGCGCAATGTATGAATTTCATAGTTCCTCCGTTTTAATCAAGAATAAAAGACGGACATTGTCCGTCTTTTTTGTCAGTCAAGATTGAATTTCTTTTTGAACTTATCAACACGTCCGCCTGAATCTACAAATTTCTGTTTGCCTGTAAAGAACGGATGGCATTTCGAGCATATATCAACACGCAGTTCTTCTTTTGTAGAACGTGTCTTGAACGTTTCACCGCATGCACATTTAACTGTCGCTTCAACGTACTTCGGATGGATTCCTTCCCGCATTTATCTCACTCCTATTCCTTTATCATATAGTTAGCAGTGTTTATTATAACACATACTTTTGCGTTTTGCAAGAGATATTTTGATTATTTTGAAAACATTTTGTGAAA